>NZ_JABXEP010000154.1:0-19025 GCF_013372605.1 Myxococcus sp. AM009 | reverse complement strand
AGCGGAGGGACTCGGGGGGGGGGAGGGAGGTCATCGGCCTGAGCGGCACCCTACACGGCGGGGCGCGGGGCTCAAGTGGCGCGCTCACGGGGCTTGGAGTCCCTCCAGCTTCAAGGTCCGCTTGCGGCCCTCGTCCCAGAGCTCGAGCGTGAACCGGCCGCCGTCCACGCTCCTCGGTTCGTCCACGATGATGATGACGGGCTGGCGGCCGTCGGGGTCCACCGGGCCCTCTTGCCAGGGCGGGAGTGTCTTCAGCCGCTTGCCATGGACGTCCGTGAGCGTCGCCCCCACCGCGCTCCATCCATTCCACGCCCCTGCCTTCGCGGGCCTGAGCCTCAGCGCGGCCCAGCGGGGGGACAGGCGGACGAACTCCACACGCGCGGGGGCGACGTCCCCCGCCACCTTCCGGGGGACCCAGGACCGGGAGTGGACGATGCCCGTGTCCCGGAGCTCCGAGATCAGCGTCTCCCGCGTGTACTCAGCCCCCGTTCGCGACCGCTGGAGCTGTTGCACCTGGCGCTCCAAACGGGCCATCCCCGCTCGGAGCTCCTCCACCTCCTGCCGGTAGGACGCCGCCGAGCGCGCGTGGCGGTAGAGTTCGATTTGACGCTCCGCGCGCGCGGCATCCACGACGAGCACCACGACGGCGCGATCGGGCACCGCGCCGTCATGGAAGCGGACCTCCAACCGCAGCCGCTCGCCCTCACGAAACGTGGACGAGGGGACCACCACCAGGTGGTCCTCGGTCACTCCGAAGCGCTGGAACCGCTCACGGCCCTCCAGGACCAACTGCTCGGGGCGGATGCGCGCATCGAAGAACAAGGTGGTGGACAGCCCAGGGCTGATGCGGATCTCCGGGGGCGTCACCAGCATCCCCGCCTGGACGTCGATGCGCCGGACCGCGGTGCCAGTGCCTGGCGTATCCAGTGCCGCGGCCTGCGCCGTGGCGGCCCACAACACTCCCGACACGAGCACGATGAATGCGGACGAACCATTCAAGAGCGAGCCACCTCCAGCAAGGGCGCGTCCACACCATGACAGCGGGAGGCCTACTCAGGCGTCCCCAATTGACCGAGAACCTCTGACGTCATCAGGTTGACGCCCGAACTCATCAACGGCTTCTCGGGCGTGCTATCCCATTCGTAGAGCATCCCGACTCGCCTCGGAAAGGGCCCGTCAACGATGTTGGCGCAGACCGGCAGCCGCTGACCGTCGGGCGTCTCCACCTCGGTGATCCAACCGTAGACGTACTTCTTGCCCCGGAACAACGTGCCGTACATCCGGGTCCCCTTGGGGAACCGCCCCTCGTAGTGACTGACGACCTCGTCAATGGCGTGGAGGGTGATGGGCGAACCGTCTGGCGGCACGGGGATGCTGCCTTCGTTGGGGTCGATGTAGAGCGTCTCCCAGTTGCCCATCATCCTGGCCATCTTGAAGCCCCGCTTCCTCATGCCCTCCACCACCTCTGGCGGGCACTCGCGCTTGGGCGACGCCTCCCGCACCTGAGGCCCGCTGGCGCAGGCGGCGGTGAGGCAGGCCACGGCGGCGGCCTTGCCCAGGGCGCCTCCGGCCGACTGGCGCTTCCTGGGCCGCGCCGCGGGGGCCGCTTCGCCCTCCGCGTCGGAGGATGCCACCTGCGCGGACACCTCGTCCTGCGCGCCCGTGTCGTGGACCGCGCCCGCGTCCTGAGAGGGCGGCACCGCCTCCAGGAGGGGCATTTCGGGGGGATTCGAAGAACGACTCGTCACTGCGGGACTTCCTTTCTCAATGGGAAGAGACGGGGCAGGAGCCGGGTCTCCCGCGGTGGGCAGCGCGAGGCGGCTCACCCCGAACGCCAACAACCCCACGGCCACCAGCGCGGCCCCCACCAGCCCCGCGGCGCCGCCGCGGCTCGGGCGCGGTGCCCGCGGCGCGGGTGTCTCCACGGAGGGTGTCTCCACGGAGGGCGCCTCCACCGCGGGCGCCGCCGGAGGCTCGGACGCCGCGGCGGGTGCGCTCGCGCTCGTCACGGGGGCCTCCCGGAGCTCCGGATTGAGGGGCAGCACCGGCGCGCCACCGGGCGACTCCCGGGGCCGGACGGGCCGCGAGGACGTGGCGGCGTCGGGCACCATGCGCACCCGCGGGGCCTCTGCGTCCGCGCCCTCGGGAGGACGGTCCAGCGACACCTTCCAGGCCGGCTGCCGCTTCTCCTTGGCCACGTCCCAGAGGGCCTGGAGCAGGGCCTCCGTGTTGGCGTAGCGGTCCTCGGGGCGCTTGGCGAGCAGCCGCAGGGCGATGTCACCCAGGGCGCGCGGCACCTTCGGGTTGACGACGTGGGGCGCGCGCGGCGTCACCGTCTCGATGGCCGGCAGCAGGCGGTCATACGGGAGCTTCGGGTCGAACGCGTAGCCGTCCGTGAGCGCCTCGTACAGCAGCGCGCCCAGCGCGTAGAGGTCCCCCGGCACGCCCGCGTCGAAGCTGGCGCCCTGCTGCCAGGAGCCTTCGCGCAGGAAGGCGACGCACTCGGGCGGCAGCAGGTGGGGCGAGGCGGGCGCCACGCCCACCGTCAACGTCGTGGCCGCGGGCAGCCGCACCGTGCCCAGGTCGATGAGGAAGGGGCGCTCGTCCTCGCGGCGGATGAGGACGTTGTCGCCCTTCATGTCCCGGTGGTGCACGCCCCGGCGGTGCAGGTCCGCCATCACGCGGACCACTTCCGTGAAGACGGACAGCAGGTGCGCCGCCGTGGGCTTCACCCGCCAGCGCCACTCGTGGAACGTCTCGCCATCGATGTAGTCGGTGACGAAGTACAGGTAGCCGTCGGGGGGCTCGGGCCAGCGGTCCACGGCGTGCAACGCCGGGAGGTTCGGATGGGGCGCGCAGGACAGCAGCGCCGCGACCTCATGCGCCAGCCGGCCGTTGATGTCCTCTTCCTCCGCCGCGTGGAGGCCCGCCGGACGCAGCGCCATCTTCAGCGAGTAGTGGCGGCCCGCCCGCTCCACCTGGAAGACCCGGCCAAAGCCCCCCGAGCCCAGCGACGCGACGACGCGCCAGGGGCCGACCTCGCTGCCCGGGACGAGCTGATCCGGATGGAAGGGAGGCGACCTCACGGCCACGGTCGCTGCCCTCCGCCCGCCCCACCCGCCACGTCACGCGCGGGACGCACGCCCCGTGGCGGCGCCATTCGCGCGGAAGACTCGGTAACCACCCAGGGAGCGGGGCTGGACAAGGGCAACCTCCAGGGTTGACCTTATCGTTTCCCCCGGGGATGTCACGTTTTCACTTACCCGCGAGGTAAGTCCACTGCTCAGGAAGACCCAACGCCCTCCGTTGGGTCCACCGCCTCGGCGGCGTCCGCCCAGGCCCCGCGCAGGCGCGCCTCGGAGGCCAGCGCCTCGTCCCAGGAGGGGCCGTCCGGCAGCAGGCGCGCGGAGTGCGTCAGGACGAGCCGCTCCAGCGCGAGCTCCTCACACAGCCGCCGCAGCCCCACCGCGTCCAATCCCAGGCGGGCGAGGTGGGCCTCACGACGCGAGGCGGTCACGCGCTGGGTCTGCCACCAGCGGGCCTCCTCCTCGGCCACCTCGGAGGGGGAGACGCCCAGTCCCAGGGTGCGTCCCCAGCCCGCGAGCAGCGCCCGCCGCAGTCCCGCCTCGGCCAGCGCCGCCGCGTCCGGGGACTCACGCAGGACGTCCAGCACCTGCCCCGAGGACACGGCGCCCGCCTGCGTCGCCGTCACGTCATCCACCAGCCGCCGACGCCGGACCAGGGACGACGGCTCACGCGGAGCGCCGTGCGGCGCGGGCGCACCCGAGGCCACCCACTCCGCCGCCGTCCGGAGGCACGCGAGCGCGTCCCGCCGCTTCAGGTCCTCCGCGCCGCGCGGAGACCACGCGTCCCACGCGGCCCGGGTGGACGCGGACCAGCGAGGCGCCACGGCCTCCAGCACCCGCGCCCAGGTCCGCTCCTGGTAGAAGACGGACTGGCCCGCGTCGACGAGCGCCCGGGCCGCCTCGCGCGTCAGCACCCGCGCCTGGGCCGCGCACTCCGCCGCGTGCCGGACGTTGACCAGGGGCACCGTGAGCGAACGCCAGCCGTGCTCACCGTCCGCGTGCAGCAGCGCCACCTCCGAGTCATCCACCACCACGCCATCGCGGTACCACTCGAAGATGCGCCCCACGCCCACCACGCCGTGCAGGGCCAGCTCCGCCGCGCGCAGGGCCCCCATGCTGCCGCCCCCGAAGACGGCCACGCCCGCCTCCAGCGCCGCCAGCAGCTCGTGGTGCCACACCGAGGGCTGGGCCTCGAAGACGCCATCCACCAGGGCGATGGCCCGGGGCCGCAGCCGCAGCGCGCGCCACACGTCCCCCTGCCTCGCGGGCGGCAGCACCGTGCAGGGCGCCAGCCGCTTCGCTTCGGCCTCCGGGAGAGAGGGCCCCAGGAAGACCACGAGCTGGTCCGCGCGCCGCTTCATAGGAGCTCCGAGATGCGCATGCCCGGCACCACGACCTTCTGGACGTGAAGGCCCTCCACCGGGGACGACAACGCCACCGCCGCCGCTCGCTTGAAGCCCGCGCGCCGGAGCAACGCCAGCACCTGGCGCACCTGCCCCGCCGCGGCGCCCTTCGCCTTCGCCCCCAGGTCGGGCATGTCCGCGGCGCGCCGCCGGGGGCGGGCCTGGGCACAGGCCTCCGCGAAGCCCCGCGCCGCCTCCCGGTCCGCGGCGGCCACGTCCTCGCGAGCGCCGTGGATGTCCGTCAGTCGCGACTGCGCCGCCTCCAGCAGGGCCTTCAGCAAGGCCGCCTCGCGCGTCAACGCGCACGCATAACCCGCGGTGAGGGGCACCGGGCCCTCCTCCAGGTCCACCAGCACCGCCGCACCCACCGGCAGCCCCACCGCGCCCCGCGTGCGCGCGGCGGGCGTGGCGTCGAAGAGGTACACGCCAAAGCCCCGCTCGCGCAGCGGGCCAGCCAGGGCCTCCACGGCGGGCGCGAGCTCGCGCAGCTCGGGCGTTCGCAGCAGCCGGCGCTGGACGACCTCTTCCGTCCACCCTTCGGGCATCATCCGCGCGAGCTGGTCCCGCTCCGTCGCCTCCAGCAGCGCGTGCAGCAGGGCCCGCCGCGCGTCCGGGTGCGCGCCGGAGCCGTTGCTCGTCCACGCCACCGCCACCGGCCCCACCCCGGCGCTCCCGGCGGGAGGCACGTGCACGCCCTGCGCGGGCACCCACACCGGCTCACCGGAGTACAGGTTCCACGCCTCGAGCCAGGCACAGCGCACGTGCGGGCTCCACAAGCGCGGCGCCACCAGCGCCCCCGCCGAGCCCAGTTCATCCGCGCCCCACAGCTCGCCCAGGTGGCCCTCCAGCTCCGCGCACGCGCCCCACACGAAGGCGTCCGGCACCACCGTCTCCGCCGCCCACAGCTCCGCCGTCTCCAGCAGCGCGCCCCAGGCCGCGTCGTCGTAGGAGAGGCCCTTGCCGTTGCACACCTGGAGGACGTGGCCTCCCGGCCGCACCGCGCACGCCACCTCCACGCCGGTCCGGTCCAACCCCGTGACGCGCGCCACCCGCGTCACGCCCATCGCCTGGGCCAATCGTTGTTGAAAACGCCGCGAAGACAGCTCGTCCGTGGGAGCCTGCACGGGCGCGGACCTTAGCCTGAACGCATGTCGGAGGGTGCTCACTCCCACGCGCAGTGGTACTCGCAGTGCGGTGCGCCCCGGGCGCGGCACATGGGGTGGGTGACGCGCACGGCGCGGCCGCCACACAGCTCGATGGCGCGCTCGTGCCAGCCGATGATGGTCAGACAGTCCGGCTCGGTGACGTTCTCCGCGCCGAAGGTCCGCAGCACCGCCGCACATGGGCCTGTCTGCTCATAGGTGCGCGAGCCCACCGCGTAATAGAAGCGGTAGATTTTCGGCGCCTGGCTCAGCAGGAAGTGCGGTTCGCCTGCCTTGACGAAGACGTGCTGCGGGCCGTGCAGCGCCTCGTGGGCGGAAGCGCGCCCCATCTCCAGGAAGGCCCGGTCCTTGTCCTCGGGCGACATCACCCCCGCGATGGCCGCGTCCAACCGCAGGTTCAGCTCCAGGGGGTACCAGCCGACGGGGAGCAGCATCTTCCGCAGCAGCGCCTGGTCCTCCGCGGGCAACCGCCGCAGCACCGCGTCCACCCCGACCTGCCCACCGTGCTGGCGCAGCATGTTGAGCCGCGAAATGAGCACGCCGCCCTTGATGCGTGAGCCAGTTCCTTGGGTCAACATGCCCCCGTCCCAGGTAACAACCGCCCACCCATTGTCCCCGCGTGCCCTACCCACCATCAACCCTGGAAGGCATGTTTCCTGGATTGATAACTTGAAATCCAAGGACAACCGGAAATCATTGTCGAAAATCGGCCGAAATTAACCTTTATCTCCGTCCGGGGTTGGAGCCACGTGAGCATCAGGGAGACAGGCGGCCGGGTGGTGTCCCTCCCCGCGCGCATGGCCCGGGCGGGTCTGGAGCGCGCGCCGGACGAGGCGCTCTGCCGCGCCTTCCTGGAGGGTGAGCCGGCGGCCTTCGAGGTGCTGGTGACGCGGCACCGCTCGCTCGTCTTCTCGCTGGTGCGCCGCTACGTGACGCGCCCGGAGGACGCGGCGGACTTGGTGCAGAGCGCCTTCCTGCGCGCGCTGGAGGCCTCGCGCCGCGTCTTCGCGCGCTTCACGCCGTCGGGGCCGGCGCCCTTCCGGGCCTGGCTGGTGCGCATCGCGCTCAACCTGGCGAAGAACCACGTCCGTCAGGGCCAGCGGTGGCGCCCGATGCTGGTGGCCTCCGGGCCGGACGACGTGGTGGAGGATTCGTCGGAGTCCGCGCAAGAGCGGCTGGAGCGGGCCGAGCGCGAGCGGCAGGTGCGCGCCGAGGTGCTCGCCCTGCCCCGCCGCCAGCGCGAGGTGCTGACGCTGCGCGTGGACGGCGGGCTGGCGTTCAAGGACATCGCCGAGACGCTCGGCATCACGGAGAACAATGCGAAGGTGCAGTTCCACCATGCGATGAAGCGCCTCAAGGCGCGGGTGGGCGCGCCCGAGGAGAAGCACTGATGACTGCGTGTCCTGACCAGGAGCAGCGGCTGGACCTGCACGCCGCGGGGGCGTTGGAGGACGACGAGGCGCTCGGACTCATTCAGCACCTGGAGGGCTGCGAGGGGTGCCGGCAGGCGCTCGCGTCCTCCAGGGAGCTGCTCTCGCTGGTGGCGCTGCCCGCGCTGTCGCCCCAGGAGAAGACAGAGCTCCAGGAGCTGCCCCGGCGCACGCTGTCGGAGTGGCGGCGCGGCGCCCGGCGCCAGGGCCTGGGCTTGAAGACGATGGGCGCGCTGGTGGCCACCGCCGCGGCGGTGACGGTGGTGCTGCTGGTGCCCGGCGCATGGCGGCTGCCAGGCCTGGGACTGGAGACGCCCGTGACGGCGACGGCGGCGCCCGCCGCCCACGTCGAGGAGCTGGACGCGGAGACGATGGCCGCCATCGAGGCGTGGGCGGGGCTGGAGCCGCTGGACGCGGTCCTGCTCGAGGACTCCGACGGCTGGGACGATGACATCGACTTCGACGTGGGAGAGACGCTGTGAGGACGACGGTGCGGACGCGGATGGCGGTGATGATGCTGGCCCTGCTGCCCTGGGTGGCGGTGGCCGCGCCCACCGGGCGGGAGGCCCGCTTCGAGGAGCGGCTGGAGCGCGCGGAGCAGCGGCATCGGCTGCGGCAGGTGCTGGAGCTGTCGGAGGTCTTGGGGCTGGACAACGCGCAGGCGCTGAAGCTGGAAGAGACGCTGCAGCGCTTCGACGAGCGCCGGCGTCCGCTGCGCAAGCAGGTGCGTGAAGCAGCGCGCCTCCTCCACCGGGCATCGCGAGGCGACAGTGAGGCCCTGGCGCAGGTGGACGCGGCGGCGCTGGGGGCCTTCGAGGCACGCGAGCGCATCGCGTCGCTCGACAAGGAGCTGTACCTGACGCTGGCGAAGACGCTGCCTCTGGAGAAGCGCGCCCAGCTCGCGCTCACCCTGGCGCGCGGTGAGGGCCGCCAGAAGATGAAGCGAGCGCCCGGGAAGGATTAGCACCGCGGCCGGGGAGGACCGGGCACCCCGCCCGGCGGACCCTGCCGTGCCGTGGCTACCGTCAGGGAGGCAGCGGCGCGCACCGCGCCGCCACCGAGGAGGCTTCCTTGCGGCTGCTCACCCGAATCGCCCCATCGCTGCTGGCGCTGGCTTTCGCCGCGTGCTCCAGCATCGACGTGAACACCCACTATGACCCCTCCGCCACGCAGGCGCTGGAAGGGTTCCGCACCTATGCCTGGCTCCCGCAGCCCACGGGCAAGGACGCCCGCGTCTACAACCCCATCGTCGGCGCGCGCGTCGAGCAGACGGTGGACCGCTACCTGCAGGCGCGCGGCTACCAGAAGGTGGAGTCCACCGCCAACCCGGACTTCCTCATCGGCTGGCACGGCGCCATCCACAACGCGCTGAAGGCGGAGACGGTGGACGCCTACTACGGCTACCCCTGGGGCGGCCCCTTCACGGACCCCTTCTTCGCGGGCGGCGCCGTCACCATGCCGCAGACGGAGCTGCGGGAGTACGAGGAGGGCTCGCTCATCCTCGACATCGTCGACCCGCGGTCCAGGCAGCTCGTCTGGCGCGGCACGGCCCAGGCGGAGCTGGACGAGAACGCCAGCACGGCGCAGCAGCAGCAGCGGCTGGAGGAGTCCGTGAAGGACGTGCTGGAGCGCTTCCCGCCCAAGGCGAAGTAGAGGCCCTGCACGCGCACCGACCTCGCGGTGACGCGCTCCGCGAGGCCAGGCGTCAAGGGGCTGGCTGCTCGGCGACCGTGCCCTCCTCCACTGCGCGGGACACGCGCTGGGACTCGGGGACGATGAGCGGCCGCTCCAGGCGCTCCCGCTCCCAGCCGCCCAGGTCCGCGCAGGCCTCATAGGTGCTCTGGAGGAAGTCGAGCAGGTACGCCTTCGGGTCCTCCGCGCGCCGCACGTCGTCGTAGGACAGCAGGTACTCCTTGATGTTGGCGTCGTACCGGGCCTTGGCCGGGCGCACGCGGGCGCGCGCGAAGCCCTCCGGCGCTGGGGCCGCATAGCTGTAGAAGGCCGCGCCGCCCGTGGCCTGCATGCCGGGCCAGAAGCCCGCGCTGCTGACCTCCTCGCAGTACGCCTCCTGGGTGATGGGGTCCGCCCCGGGACGGTCCGGCGCGGGACGGCCGGAGAAGCGCGTCACCGCCAGGTCGAAGCTTCCCCAGAAGAAGTGCACCGGGCTGCACTTGCCGGTGAAGCGCGCGCGGAAGTCCTCGAAGACGAGCGTGGCCTGCAGCAGCGCCCGCCACCAGCGCTCCACGGCTTCACCGTCATAGCTGGCGTGGTGCCAGTCCTCACCGAAGGGCGTGGTGTCGTCGGGAATCTCGACGGGCTGCTCCCAGATACGCGCCTCGATGCCCATGGAGCGCAGCGTCGCCATGAAGTCCCGGTAGAACTCCGCGACAGGCCGGGGCTCCAGCGCCATCACCCGGGAGGTCCCACGGTTGGCGTGCACGTGCAACTCGTGCGAGCGGAAGTCGAAGTCCACCTCGAAGGCGCCAGCTCCGAAGGGGATGAGCCCCGTCGTCATGCCCCGCGCCGTCACGCGGAACGCGACGTTCCACCAGTGGTTCTGCGGCGGCGTCAGCGCCAGCTTCACCTTTCCGACGACCTGCGTGTACCGGTGCAGCGTGGCGTAGGTGTCCTGCCACGCCTCCAGCGGCAGCGGCGGCCACGCCGTGTCCCGGGTGTCCATGGGGCCTCCCTTCAAGCCGAGTCGGCATTCAGGGTGAGCCCCCACCGGCGCCCATGCCAGGGCGCCAGCCAGGGCCGCATGCCACCAGGGCGGGGACCAGAGGGCCAGCCCCCACGCGCCCTCTCAGGGACTACGGCTGCGCGAGCGCGCTGTCGATGGCCGCCTTCAGCTCGGCGCTGTCCGGCGTCACCGCGCTGGGGAATCCGGCCTTCACCTGACCGTCCTTGCCCACCACGTACTTGTGGAAGTTCCACTTGGGCGCGGGGTGGTGCCGCGACAGGAACGCGTAGACGGGCGCCTGGCCGTCCCCCTTCGTCTTCACCTTCTCGAACATGGGGAAGGTGACCTTGAAGCGCAGCTCGCAGAACTTCTTGATGTCCTCCGACGAGCCCGGCTCCTGGCCGCCGAAGTCATTGGACGGGAAGCCCACCACCACCAGGCCCTTGTCCTTGTATTCCTGGTGGAGCTTCTCCAGGCCGGCGTACTGCGGCGTGTAGCCACACTCCGACGCGGTGTTCACCACGAGGACGACCTTGCCCTGGTAGCCGGACAGCTTCTCCGGCTTGCCATCAAGCCGGTTCGCGGAGAGGTCATGGAAGGACATGGGCTTCTTCTCGCTCGTGGGTTCGGACTTCGCGGGGACAGGCTTCGGCGCCGCGGCCAGCGCCGGGGAGAGGACCAGCGCCGAGGCCAGGGTCAACAAGGGGAGGGTTTTCATGCCGCTCCCCAGGATGCCCCAGTCGCCCCCTCGTTTCACGCACGCCGCGCCGCGGCACGCGAGCGAGTGTCCTCGCCCGAAAAGAGCGACTTGAGCACCCGGCCGGTGGGCGTCTTCTGCTTCGCCACCTCGCGAGGCGTGCCCTCCGCGACGAGGTGGCCCCCCGCTTCACCACCGTCGGGCCCCAGCTCCACCACATGGTCCGCCGCGCCAATCACGGACGGGTGATGCTCGATGACCACCAACGTGTCGCCGCGGTCCACCAGCCGGCCCATGAAGGTGATGAGCTTCTCCACGTCGCCCAGGTGCAGGCCGGTGGTGGGCTCGTCCAGCACGTACAGCGTGGGCTCGTGCCGGGCGGAGGCCGTCAGCTCGGCCGCCAGCTTCAAGCGCTGGGCCTCGCCGCCAGACAGGGTGTTGGAGCCCTGGCCGAGTTGGAGGTAGCCCACCCCCAGGTCGGCCAGGCACTCCAGCGGCGCGGCCACGCGGGGCAGCGCCTTGAAGACGTCCTTGGCCTCGTCGGCGGACAGGCGCAGCACGTCGCCGATGGTGAGCCCGTGGTAGCGCACCTCCAGCGTGGCCGCGTCGAAGCGCGCGCCGTTGCAGGCCTCGCACGGCGTCACCACGTCCGGGAGGAAGGACATCTCATGGGAGATGGCGCCCTGCCCATCGCACGCGGTGCACCGGCCGCCGCTGGCCGAGTTGAAGGAGAAGCGCGTGGGCGAGAAGCCCTTGATTTTCGCCTCGGGCGTGGCCGCGAACACGCGGCGCAGCTCGTCCCAGATGCCCAGGAACGTCGCCGGCACCGAGCGCGGCGTGCGGCCGATGGGCGACTGGTCCACCGACAGCACGCGCTTCACCGCCTCCGCCCCGTGCAGCGAGGCGAAGGGGCCGGGCTTCGCCGTGACGCGGTCCAGCTTCTCGCGCAGCGCCGGGTACAGCACCTGGCGAATCAGCGTGCTCTTCCCGGAGCCCGACACGCCAGACACCACGTTGAGCCGTCCCACCGGCAGCCGCAGGTCCACTCGCTTCAAGTTGTTGGCCCGCGCGCCCTTGAGCTCAATCCACTGCTTCGCCTCGCCCCGGCCCGAGGGAGGCCGCACCTGCGCCTCCTTCAACGCGCGCGCGGTGGGCGAGTCACTCTCCAGCACCACGTCCGGCGGCCCCTCCGCCAGGATGTGCCCGCCGCCCCGGCCGCCGGTGGGCCCCAAATCCAGCAGGTGGTCCGCCGCGCGGATGGTGTCCGAGTCATGCTCCACCACCAGCACCGTGGAGCCCGTGGCCACCAGGGCGCGCAGGTTGTCCAGCAGCCGGTGTGTGTCACGCGGGTGCAGGCCGATGGTGGGCTCGTCCAGCACGTACATGGCGCCGGTGAGGCCCGCGCCCAGCTGCGCCGACAGACGCAGCCGCTGCATCTCCCCGCCCGACAGCGTGGCGGCGTTGCGGTCCAGGGACAGGTAGCCCAGGCCCACGCGCTCCAGGAACTCCATGCGGCGCAGCAGCTCCTGACGGGACGGCTCGCCCAGGAGCGCCCGGTCTCCCTTGAACTTCCAGCCGCGCACCCGCGTCAGCGTGGACGCCACGGACGCCTGCACCACCTCGTGGTAGCGCGCGCCCTCCAGCCGCACGCCCCGGGGGACGGGGGCCAGCCGGCTGCCACCGCACGCGCGACACGGCGCGACCTCGCCCTCGGCCATCGCCTCGGCGCCGCCCTGGATTCCTGTGCCCTCGCACGACTCGCAGCGGCCCTGCTTCGTGTTGAAGGAGAACCAGCGCGGGTCCAGCTCCGGCACGGCGGCGGCGCACCTGGGGCAGGTGCGCTCGGTGGACAGCAGCGTCTCGCCCTTGCCGGCGTCCACCTTCACCGCGCCCTGGCCCCAGCCCAGCGCCTTCTCGAAGACGTCACGCTCCAGCTTCGACAGCCGGCCCTCGTACATGACGAGGTCGATGTCGTGCTCACGCGTCTTCGCCAGGCGCGGCGGGTCATCCGTGGGCGCGCGCTTCCCGTCGACGATGGCCCGCGAGATTCCCGCGCGCGCCGCCGCCGCGAAGACGTCCAGGTAGGTGCCCTTGCGCGAGCGCACCGCCGGCGCCAGCAGCGTGCCTTCGCCCTTCATCGCCGTGAGCTGCGCGAAGAGCGCGTCCGGCGACGTGGAGGTGATGGGCGAGTCGTCATTCGGGCAGTGCGGCTCGCCCAGCTTGGCGAACAGCAGGCGCAGGTAGTGGGCCACCTCAGTCACGGTGGCCACGGTGCTCGTGGCTCCCGCGCGCGAGGTGCGCTGCTCCAGCGCCACCGACGGCGGCAGCGAGCTGATGCGCTCCACGTCCGGCCGCGGCATGGAGGGCAGGAACTGCCGCGCGTACGGGCTCAGCGTCTCCAGGAAGCGGCGCTGGCCCTCCGCGAACACCACGTCGAAGACGAGCGAGCTCTTGCCCGAGCCGCTCGGCCCGGTGACGACGGTCATCTTCCCCAGCGGGATGCGGCACGACACGTCGTGGAGGTTGTGCTCGCGCGCGTGCTCCACCTCGATGGCGGGCACCTCGCCCTTGCCCGGCTTGCGCGGCTTCACCACGCGGCCCAGCGGCTTGCGCTCGCCCCGCAGCGCCTGGGCCGTGGCGCCCTCGCCGCGCGCCACGTCCTCCGGCGCCCCTTCGGCCACCAGCCGGCCACCGTCGCGCCCGCCCACCGGCCCCAGGTCGATGACCCAGTCCGAGGCCTTCATCACCGCCACGTCGTGGTCCACCACCAGCACGCTCGCGCCCAGGTCCACCAGCGCATGCAGCGCGGCGATGACGTGGCGCACGTCCTCCGCGTGCAGGCCGGCGCTGGGCTCGTCGATGAGGAACAGCGTGCCCCGCGCCTCGCTGGCCAGCGCCCGCGCCAGCTTCAAGCGCTGCGCCTCGCCGCCGGACAGCGTGGACAGCGGCTGCCCCAGCGGCAGGTAGCCCAGCCCCAGCCGCGCCACGGGGCCCAGCGTGCGCTTCAGCGCCGCGTCGCCGCCGAAGTGCTGGAGCACCTCGTCCACCGTCATCTCCAGCACCTGGGCCACGCTGAAGCCCTGGTGGCGGACGGCCAGGACCTCTTCCTTGAAGCGCCGGCCGCGGCACACCGCGCACAGCAGCGCCACGTCGGCGAGGAACTGCATCTCCACCGTCTCGTAGCCCTCGCCCGAGCAGGCCTCGCAGCGGCCCTTGTCGACGTTGAAGGAGAAGTGCGCCGCCGTGAGGCCGCGCACCTCCGCGTCTGGCTCGGAGGCGAAGCGCTCGCGCAGCCGGTCCCACGCCTTGGTGTACGTGGCCGCGTTGCCGCGCGAGGTGCGCCCCAGCGGGGACTGGTCCACCAGGGTGACGGACTCCACCGCCTCCATGCCCTCCACCGCGTCCACCGCGCCGGGCGCCTCCACGTCCTTCACACCCAGCCGCCGCGCCAGGTGCCGGTACAGCACCTCGTCCATCAGCGTGCTCTTCCCCGAGCCGCTGGGCCCCGTCACCGCGCACAGCACGCCCAGGGGCACCTCCACCGTGAGGTCCTTCAGGTTGTGCTCGCGGGCGCCCCGAATCACCAACGCGCCGGTGCGCGAGCGCGGCGTGCGCGGCGCTTCCTCCGCGCCCGCCAGCAGCCGCCCCGTGGGCAAATCGCGCTTCTTCGCCAGCGCCTCCGGCGTGCCGTCGAACACGAGCCGCCCGCCCTGCTTCCCCGCCCCGGGCCCCAGCTCCAGCACGCGGTGCGCCGAGCGGATGACCAGCGGGTCATGCTCGATGACCAGCGCGATGTTGCCCCGCTCCGCCAGCTCCGCCATGGCCTCCGTCAGCGGCGGCACGTCGCCCGGGTGCAGGCCCACGGTGGGCTCGTCCAGCACGAAGAGCGCGCCGGTGAGGGACGTGCCCAGCGCGGCCGTCAGGGACACGCGCTGCGCCTCGCCGCCCGACAGCGTGCGCGCGGGCCGGTCCAGCGTGAGATAGCCCAGGCCCACCCGCTGCAGGTAGCGCAGGCGGCCGGCCAGCTCGCGCCGCGCCAGCTCGCCCTGCCCCGTGGTGGTGCGCAGCGCGTCCAGCCTCGCCAGCGCGTCCGTCAGCTCCAGGTGGTGCCACGACGGCAGGTCCAACCCGCCCACGCGGTACGCACGCGCCTGGGCGTTGAGGCGCCCGCCGCCACAGCTCTCGCACAGCGTATAGGCGCGATAGCGCGCCAGCAGCACGCGCACGTGCATCTTGTACGTGCGGCCCTCCATCCACCGGAACCACGCGCGCACGCCCGGATAGGCGCGGCCCTCGTCGTAGTCGCCCTCGCCCTCCAGCACCGACTCGCGCTGCGCGGGCGTCAGCAGGCCCCAGGGCTTGTCCCACGCAATCCCCCGCGCCTTGCACCAGCGCTGGAGCATGCCGCGCTCCCACGTGGTGGACTGGCCGGACCAGGGACGGATGGCCCCCTGGGACAGGCTCAGCTCGGGGTTGGGGATCACCTTGCCCCAGTCGATGCCAATGGTGCGGCCAAAACCCCGGCACGCGGCGCACGCGCCCACCGGCGACTGGTAGCTGAAGAGGCCGGGCCGCGCGGCCTCGAACTCCCGCGCGCACTTCGGACACACCAGCCCACGCCGCAGCCGCTGGGGCACGCCCTGGCCGGGGACGAAGAGGTGCGCCTCGCCGTCCGCGCGGCTCCACGCGTCCTCCAGGGCCTGCGTCACGCGCGACAACTGCGCGCTCGTCAGCTTCACGCGATCCACCACCACGCGCGCGACTCCGGCCGGGTCGGTCGCCTCGGCGGGACGGAGCGACTCCAGCGCCTTCACCTCGCCCTGCACCATCAGCCGGTGGTAGCCGTCCTTCAGCAGCCGGGCCCGCGCGTCCAGGAAGGCCGCCGTGTCGGGGATGCGCAGCGGGAAGGTGAGGATGGCCTGCGCGTCCGCGTGCTCGCGGATGGCCGCGGCCGCCGCCACCCGCGCGTCCGTCCGCACCGCCTCCACGCCGCAGGTGCCACAGATGGGCACGGCTTCACGGGTGAAGAGCGCGGACAGGTACGGCTCCACGTCCGCCAGCGTGGCCACCGTGGAGCGCGAGCTCTTCACGGGCGCGCGCCGGTCCACGGCCACGCCCGCGGCCACGGGCTCCAGCGCGTCCATGGGCGGCCGCTCCAGCCGCTCGAGGAACTGCCGGGCATACGGGCTGAAGCTCTCCACGAAGCGCCGCTGCCCCTCCGCATACAGGGTGTCGAGCGCCAGGCTCGACTTGCCGGCGCCAGAGACGCCGGTGACGCAGACGAACTCCCCTTCCGAGAGGTCGACCGACAGGTCCTTCAGGTTGTGCGTCCGCGCGCCAACGAGGTGAGTCTTGTGCATACGGGTGGCAGGTTTAACGACTGGACACTTCGCCGCCAATCACAACTGAGGGAGCACCCGCGGGGACTCGCCTCCCTGGCTGGCGGTGAAGCGGACGCCCGGGGCCAGCAGGCCCGCTCAGGCGTCCGTCCAGCGCACCCGCAGGGCGTACCCTGTCGCCTGCCGCTCCAGCACCTCCACCTGGGGCAACACCTTGGTGCGCAGCAGGACGCCCTCCACCACGCCGGCGACGAAGTCCGGCAGCGGGTCCGGGTCCACGACGCGGATGCGCCACTCCCCCGTCTGCACCGGCTCCAGCAGCATCTTCATGTCCTCACGCCCCGCCCGCAGATACGTGGGCAGTCGCGTCAGACACCGCTCCGTCCCCAGCAGGGGCGCGGCGGTGGCGAAGATGCGGCCCACCAGCGTCTGGGCGAACCCCTCCACGTAGCGGTGCCCCAGGGCGCGGTTGGCGGCCTCGGGCGGCAGCCCCACGCAGACATGGCGGCGGGCCACCCCCAGCGCCGCCCGCCACACCGCCAGCGGGTAGTACTCCTGCGACGCCTCCATGTCGTAGCCAATGTCTCTCAAGGACTGGGCGAAGGACCCCGTGGGCTTCAGCGCATGGACGAAGAGCCCTTCGAAGTTCCGCCGAGGCACCTGCACCGGCAACGGGGGTGGCTTCCGCGGCTCGATGGCCGTCTTGTCGTCCAAGCCCCGCCGTTCCATGAGTTCCCCCTGTCTCCACCGGTCCACCCCGGTCCTGAAGCCAGTGTAGCAGCCCGGGCGCTTCGTCACCTCCACGTCACACCGGCACGGCACCTTGCTTTTACAACAGCAGACGCCGTGTAACGATGAGCGTTCGTCGTCAAGAGGAGTCCCATGCGGGTCCTGATTGTCACCCAGGGGGGAGGGGCGGACCTGGCGCCAGTCGAGTCCTGGCTGCGAGCGCAGGGGCACACGGTGGTCACCGTGACGCGCGAGGCGGACGTGCCCGCCGCGTGGCGCAGCGGCACGTGCGCGCTGGTGATGGTGGATGCCCGGACGGACACCTCCCGCGTCCCGCTGGTGCGTGCGCTGCGCTGCCTGCCCGGTGGGGAGGAATCGGTGCTGCTGCTCCTGGGCCGCCGGGGCGCGCTGGGCTCACTGCGGCCCGCCCTGGACGCCGGCGCGGATGACTTGCTCGCGTGGCCCGCGGATGAGGAGGAGCTGGCGCTGCGGCTGGAGCTGGCCCGCCGCCGCTTCGTCCGGCGCGAGGGCCGCAAGGACCTGCCCTTCGGAGATGACCTGAAGGAGACGCTGCTGGCCGTCAGCCCCGTGCCCACGTCCATCACCACCATCACCGAAGGCCGCGTGGTGGCGGCCAACGAAGCCTACTTCGAGCTCTTCGGCTACACGCGCGAGGAGGTCATCGGGCGCACCACGGTGGAGCTGTCGCTGTGGGAGACGCCGGTGGACCGCTCGCAAATCGTGGAGAAGCTGCGCCGCCACGGCACGGTGCGCGGCGTGGACGCGCAGTACCGCACCCGCGAGGGCGAGCTGCGGCACACCCTGCTCTTCATGGGCCTGGTGCCCTACGGCGGCACGCCCCACATCATCGCCTTCTTCCCGGACATCACCCCGCTCAAGCGCGCGGAGGAGAGCCTGCGCCGCTCGGAGGTGAGCTTCCGCACCCTCATCGGCAGCCTGCCGGACCTGGTGGCCGTCTTCGACACCGGCGCGCGCGTGCGCTACGCCAACCTCAAGGTCGCCACCGCCCTGGGCTATGAGAGCGTGAACGAGCTGCTGGGCAAGCACATCTCCGACATCATCCCGAAGGACGACTTCGCCAGCGCCGACGCGCGCATGCACGAAGCCCTCCGCACCGGCCGCGCGGCCCTCCAGGAGCGGCGGCTCGTCAAGCGCGACGGCAGCGTGCTCCACGTGGAGTCCACCACCTTCCCCCTGCCCTTCGACGGCGAGGACTCCATCGTCTCCGTCTCCCACGACTTGACGGAGCGCTACCAGATGCAGGCGCGGCTGATGCTCGCGCAGCGCATGGCCTCCGTCGGCACGCTGGCCGCGGGCGTGGCGCACGAAATCAACAACCCCCTGGCCTACCTCACCGCCAACCTGGCCTTCGCGCGCGAGGAGCTCGCCAGTGTGCTGCCCACCGGCACCCGGAGCGTGGAGCCGCGCCTGGCAGAGGCGGTGGCCAGCGCCCAGGCCGCGCTCGCCGAGGCCCAGCAGGGTGCCGACCGGGTGCGCAGCATCGTCCGGGACTTGAAGACGTTCAGCCGGGTGGACTCAGCGGAGAGCGCGGAAGTGGACGTCCGGCAGGTGCTGGAGTCCACGCTGAACCTGGCCACCACGGAGATTCGCCACCGCGCCCGCCTGGTGAAGCAGCTCGACGCGGTCCCCACCGTGGTCGGCAACGAGTCACGGCTGGGACAGGTGTTCCTCAACCTGCTGGTGAACGCCGCCCAGGCCATTCCCTCCGGGGCGCCGGAGCGCCATGAAATCCGCGTCGTCACCCGCCATTCGGGGAGCGGCCGCGTCTGCGTGGAGGTGTCGGACACGGGCGCCGGTATCGCCAAGGAACACCTGCCGCGCCTGTTCGACCCTTTCTTCACCACCAAGGAGCCCGGCGTGGGCACCGGACTGGGCCTGTCCATCTGCCACAGCCTGGTGACGGCCCTGGGTGGGGAAATCCACGTGACGAGCGAGCCGGGCAAGGGCTCCACCTTCCAGGTGCTCCTGCCCCCCTCGCGGCGGGTGGCGGAGCGCCCACCGCCCGCGCCGCCGCCCGCTCCCGCGGAGAAGCGGGGCCGGCTGCTGGTGGTGGACGATGAGCCGCTCGTCTGCACGGCCCTGGGGCGCACGCTGCGTCCACACCATGACGTCACCCTCTCCACCCGGGCCCAGGAGGCCTTGGAGCGCATCGAGGCCGGCGAGCGCTTCGACGTCGTCTTCTGTGACCTGATGATGCCGGGCATGAGCGGAATGGACTTCTACTCCGCCCTCCAGGCCCGCCACCCCGAGCAGGCCCAGCGGGTCATCTTCCTCACCGGCGGCGCGGTGACGCCTCAGGCCCGCGCCTTCCTGGAGTCGGTGCCAAGCCCTCATCTGGAAAAGCCCTTCGCTGGCAGGGAACTCCTCTCCCTGATCCAGGAACGGCTCGCGCACGCATAGCGAATTGTCAGCCTGTGGAAGATTTGGACAGGCCGCCCCACCCCCTGCCCCTATCC
>NZ_JABXEP010000153.1:0-19174 GCF_013372605.1 Myxococcus sp. AM009 | reverse complement strand
GCCACCGGCGATGCCCAGCCACTTCCACGGCAGCCGCCTCCTCCACGCCCCGTGGCGCCCGCGAGCCGCGCCGCCGCGCCCGCGGAGGAACCGGCGGAGAAGCGGCTGCCGTGGAAGTGGCTGGGCATCGCCGGTGGCGGCGCCTTGGTGCTGGCCGTGGTGGCGGTGGTGATGGCGCGCGATGGTGACTCGAACTTCGTCAACGTGGGGCCCGGGGAGCACGTCTACGTCGGCGGCCTGCGCCACGAGCCGGGGACGGAGGTGCATGACCCGTCGGGTGGCCCGCTGCTCATCTCCACGGCGGTGGAGGGGAAGCTGCGGCGGTTCGGCACCACGCAGCAGCGCGAGGGCATCGACGTGCGCACGTTGGCGGACGCCTTGCCGGAGCCAGGCACGACGGGGCTGCTGAGCGTGACGGGCGCGGCCCCTGGCTGTGAAGTCCACGTCGGTGGCGCGATGCTGCCGGGTGGAACGCCCCTGCTGAAGGCGCGAATCGAAGCGGGCCGCGAGCTGGAGGTCCTGGTGCGCTGCCCCAGCGGCGTCAGCAAGCTGTGGGTGATGGCCGTGCCCGGACAGCAAATCGAAGTGAAGTCGCAACCGCGAAACTGAGCGGCGCGCTGCTGGGCGCCGCGCCGCGTCCCGGACGAAGGGTGCGAAACGCATGAAGGGCTGGACCCTCTTCCCTCACCTCGTGGTTCGCACCACGGGTTTCCCCTTCGATTGGCTGGAGCGGCTGGGGTGTCCGGAGGCTGCCCGGGCCGCGCGCCAGCTGGCCTCGGCGCGGCGGGCGCTGGAGGCGCTGAAGGCCCAGGGCCCTCGGGTGAAGCGGCCCTCGCGCACGGTGCTGTCGGCCCTGAAAGCCGGGCGCCCGGTGGACACCGAGGGGATGGCGTCACCCGAGCTGTTCACTGAGTGGAACGACCGTGCCCGGGCCGCGCAGGACGCGGAGGCCGCCTTCCATGCGGCGATGAAGCAGGAGTCCCTGGCGGTGGAGGACGCGCTGAGGGCCCTGCGACAGGCGCCGCGCTTCCTGGAGGCGGTGGCCAGCTCCAGCCCGCCCGTGGCGAGAGACCTGCTGGACGGGCGAGACGGCGCGCGGTTGCGGCGACAGGTGGCCAGCTACCTGCAGCGCATGTGCGCGAAGAACGAGACGATGGGCTTCTTCGGCCCCATCAACTACGGATACGCGGACGCGGCCGCGCCGACGGGCGTGACGCTGCGCTGGTCCGGGCCGGAGGTGCTGACGGGGCGGAACACCTTCGCGGCGTCGTGGCTGGTGCAGGGGCTGGTTCGCGCCATCGCCTTCGACCCCGAGGTCGCCGCGTGGCTGGTGCCGCGCCGCAAGGCCTTCGCGGAGGTGCCTTCGCGCAAGACGCTGCCCGCGCCGGAGAGCGCGGAGGCGCTGCTGCCCCGGCTGGTGGAGGCGGTGGATGGAACGCGCACGCTCGCGGGGCTCGCCTCGTCGCTGGGCGTGGCCCCGGGCCTGGCGCGCGAGGCGGCGCGGATGGGCTGCGAGAAGGGCCTGCTGACGCATCAGCTCGAGGTGCCCGCGGCCACGCACCACCCGGTGGATGACCTGGCCGAGCGCGTGGCGGGCCTGCCGTGTCCCGCGGCTCGGAGGCACGTGGAGGGCTTGAGCGCGCTGCTGGCGCTGATGGCCGGGTACGGCGCCGCGGATGCCGCGGGGAAGATGGCGCTCCAGGCGGCCTTCGCGAAGCGCGCGAATGAGCAGTGGGGCGTGGCGCCGCCGTCCGAGCGAGGCCCCGCGTCCGAGTCGCACAACTTCTACCAGGACCGGCTGGCGCTCCGGGAGGAGTGCGGCGGTGATTTGCGGCTGGAGGCCGGAGGTGAGCGGGCGCGTGAGCTGGTGACGCGCCTGGAGCCCGCGCTGGCGTGGATGGGCGCGGCGGCGCGGCGGACCCGGGAGGCCGCTCGAGCCACCGTGGCGGGGCTGGTGGGCGCGCGCACGGTGCCGTTCTGGAAGGTGGCCGCCGCGTACTCGGACCGGCCGGTGCCGTTGGATGGCTCGGTGGCGGAGCTGCTGGCTGGCGCCGTGGGAGACGCGTCCGCGCGCTGCGCGGACCTGGGCTCGGTGACGCCGCCGCCGCTGGACGGCGACGCGAAGGCGCTGCCGCTCGTCACGTCCGTGGACCTGCTCGTGGGGGCCCGGGACGTGGAGGCGTGGAGCCGCGGCGAGTACGAGCTGGTGATGGGCGACGTGCATGACACGGCGCTGGTGTGGGGCTGGGCGCTCCAGTTCCACGAGGCGCGCGGCCGGGTGGAGAGCGCCATGGTGCGGGCGCTCGGGGCCTTGAGCCGGCCGGTGCCCCTGGTGACGGTGCTGGCGTCGCGGCGCACGGGCCTGCTGCCGTCGGAGTTCCCGGGGCCCGTGGTGGAGCTGGGCGGTGTCAGCGCACGGGCCTCCGCGTGGCGGCTGCCGCTGGATGACCTGTTCGTGGAGAGTGATGGCGCGCGGGCGCGGCTGGTGTCGAAGCGGCTGGGCTCCGAGGTGTGTCTCTACAACGGCGAGCTGGACAGCCTGGTGCACACCGCCTTCTCCCTGCCGCGCATCCGCCCGCTGCGCGTGTCGCTGGGCGAGCATACGCCCCGGCTGACCCTGGGCGGCGTGGTGGTGCAGCGCGAGCAGTGGCGGCTGTCTCAGGCGGAGCGGGAGGCGCTGCTCGCGGGCCGCGATGACTCGGCGAAGCTGCGCGCGGCGGTGAGCGTGTGGCGCGAGCGCGGGATGCCGGACTGCGTCTTCGCGAAGTTCAAGGACGAGCGAAAGCCGGTGCTGGTGGACGTGCGCAGCCCGCCGCTGCTGCGCGTCTTCCTCAACCTGCTGGAGCAGAAGGAGGAGGTCCTCCTGTCGGAGATGCTGCCCTCGCCGGACCAGCTCTGGCTGCGGAGCCCCGCGGGCGGGCGCCACACCGTGGAGCTGCGTTGCACGCTGATGTGGGGCGCACAGTCCGCTGCCGGTGCGCGGGAATGAAGCTGCTCGTCCTGCCACCCCACCGCGACGTGACGCTCGTTCCGGAGGCGCCGGAAGGGTGGCGGTGCGTCGACGTGGCGCGCGAGTTCTGCCGGCGCGTCTTCGCCCGCGATGCGGTGGAGGCCGCCGCCGTCGCACGCGAGCGCGCCCCCGCTACCGCGCAGACGATGCGTGAGCTGCTGCTGGTGCGCGCCGCCCAGTCGCTGCATGCACGGGAGGACGCAAGTGTGAGCACCCACCTGCGTGCGCTGGGGGCGGTGCTCTCCGCCATTTCCGGGCCGCCCGACGGGGTACACCTCCGGCTGGATGATGTGGAGCTGGCGGGCGGCACCACCGAGCGGAGCGCGGACGTCTTGCGCTCCCTGGACCAACCCGCGTCCTACCTGGATGACCTGTCCCGCGCCGCCGAGCGCTTCGCCGGCGCCGAGCGGGTGCGGCTCTGGCTCGAACGCGACCTGCAACTGCCTGCCGCGGCCTGGCTGGCGCGAGCCTGTCCGGAGGACGTGCCGCTCGAAGTCGCGGGGCCGTTCGCCCGGGCGCACCGGGCCGTCCTGGCGCGACTGTCCGTGTTCCAGCGCGCCACCTTCGTGGACGCGGTCCCCCTGCGCTGGCGCGTGTCGCCCAGTCTGGACGAGACGTCCCCCACGTCACGCGTCTGGCTCTCCGAGGCGCTGGAGGTGAGGGCCACCACGCTGGACACGTTGCGAGCCCTCACGGGAGGCGAGGTGGGGTGGGCGGGGCATATGTCACTCGACTCGCTCCTGCATCCGGACGTGTTGGTGGCGAGCGGCTGCAAGGTGGCCGCCGTGGGGTTCTGCGCCGCGGACAACGACGCCTGGGTCGACCCGTTGGGGGCTCGCGTCTCCCGAGCGGCGCTGGCGCGGGGCGCTCGCCGGCTTCGGGACGCGGGGGTTCACCTCGTGGCGGAGTGGTGGGTCGGCGCGCCCGGGGTCGACGAGGCGGACCTCGACGCGACGCTCGCCGTGCTGGACGCGGAGCCGGTGTTCGACAAGCTCGCGGGAGTGCGTCCCTTCCACTGGCCGCGGACGCCGCCTGAGAGTGGCCGCCCGCTGCTGTGGCCGGACGTGAAGGTCGGCGCGCCACCCGATGACCGGGACCTCGCGAGGAGCCGGCCCTTCGAGCACGCCCGCTCCATTCCCAGTGCCCGCGTTCCGCAGGTGCTCGAGGGGCTCGCGACGCGGCTGCTCGCGCGAGGACCGCTGAATCCGGGCCGGGTCGCCGCCGCGTGTCTTCCCGAGGTGCCCCGGCCCCGTGCAACGGACGCGAGCGCGGCGGCCATTCGACTCGACGCGGACTGTGCGTGGGTGCAGCTCCCGGCGGGACTGGATGGTGCGCCGAAGCCGTCGTGGTTCGCGGCGAACCTCCGCACGGGCTCGGTGCTCGCGATGGACGCGCGGCTGGCGCCGAAGCTCGCCGGGCTCGTCCGGCCCATGGAAGTGGCCAGCGTGCTGGGGGCCGTTCCCCAGGCGCAGCGGGAGAAGCTGGTGGACACACTGGTGGCCAGGTCGGTGCTGACGAGGGTGAACGGATGAGCGAGCCCTGGACGTTGGGCGAGGTATTCGTGCTGCGGCACGCGGGCTTTCCCTTCGACTGGCTGGAGTCGCTGGGGATGCCTCAGGCGGTGCTGGACGACGTCGCCCGGTTGCTCGAGGCCGAGGATGCGCTCGTGGACGCCGTGCGCGCGGAGAAGGGCGCGTCCGGCGCGCAGGCGCTCCTCGATGCGTTGGCCCAGGGCCGTGAGCCCCGAATCGACGCACGGCTGGGCCCGCCGTGTCAGGATGCATGGGCGCGCTACCAGGCGCGTCGCGAGTCCGTCCAGGCGCTCTATGCGGCGGAACGCAAGACGCTGCGACAGCGCCTGCGCGAGCGAGCGGCGGACCCCGCCATCCAGGAGGCAGTGTTCCTCTCCAGCCCGGCGATGTTCGACAACGTCTGGGTGCGCTACCTGCGCGGCGGGGAGCGGCCGGACACGTCCGATGCGCGCCGGGTGGAGCGGCAGGTCTACACGTACCTCCAGCGCTTCTGCGCGAAGAACGAGACGACCAGCTTCTTCGGCCCCATCTCCTACGGCGAGCGCACCCACGATGACGGCTATGACGTGCGCACGGTGCCCAGCGGAAGCACGCGCCGCCGCACGTTCTTCTCCTTCTGGGCGGTGACAGAGCTGGCTCGCGCGGTGGGGCGGGAGCGCACGCTGCGCCCGCACCTGCCGCTGCGCCTCAATCCGCTCTTCACGGTGACCCCGGGCCGCGCCCTCTGCGAGCCGCTGAAGCTGGACGTCACCTTGTCACCCGAGGCGGAGCGCCTGCTGTCGGTGCTGCGCGAGCACCCCACACCCGCGCAGGCGGCCGGGGTGCTCGGCCTCCCGGTGGTGGACGTCGAGCGCCAGGCGCTGCCGCTGGTGAAGACCGCGTTGCTGCTCTGGGGCCTGCCGTTCCGGCCCAACGACTTCGGCACCTTCGAGAGCGTGCGGGACGCGGTCGCGGCGCTCCCCGACCTGGAGGCACGCACCCGCTGGCTGGAGCGGTTGGAGTCACTGGCGCGTCTCAAGGCGGACTTCGAAGCCGGGGACCTGACCCAGCGGCGCGAGCTGCTGCCGCGCCTGGAGGCCGCCTTCACGGAGGTCACGGGCAAGCCCGCGCGCCGAGGTGACGGACAAGTATACGCGGACCGCCTCATCCTCTACGAGGAGGCGAGCTCGCCGTTCCGGCTGCGCTTCGGTGCGCGCTTCACCGCGGAGCTGGAGGCCGCGCTGACGGGCGCGCTGGAGCTGTCGGCCGCCTATGGCGAGAAGGTGCAGCAGGGCTTCCGGGAGCAGGTCCGCGACGCGCTGGGCCCGGACGCGGGCCCCATGGACCTGCTGGACTACGCCGTGAGGCTGCGTCCCGACGGCGTGACGGGCAGCCGCTTCTCACCCGTGCCGCCGGTGATGCTGGAGCCGGAGGATGGCCGCGCGCGCGCGCTGCCCGTGGACTTCCTGGGCACGTCCACGCCGGGCGGGCGCTACGCCTTGCCGGACGTGTGCCTCGCCGCGAAGCCAGACGGAAGTGGCTTCGAGGTGATGCTGGCGCGTGTCCACCACCACCTGCTGCTGTGGAGTTGGCTGAGCGCGTTCCAACCCGAGCGGGAGCGTTATGCCTCGGTGGCCTCGCGCTGGCTGGAGCAGGACGCCGCGGCGCGGGGGCTCGTGGGGCTGGCCATCCGCAGGCGCAACAAGGGCTTCTACGTCTATCCGGGGCGGCGGTTGGTGTACTCGGTGTCGGACGTGCTGGACGTGGACGAGGGCGCCCTGACGCCGGGGGACGTGAAAGTCCGGCCGGCGCCCGACGGCCCGGTGTTGGTGGACGGGAAGGGGGAGCGCCTGAGCTTGTACCTGCCGCTCGATGACTTCTCTTCCTATCCGCCGTTCGCGGCGCTGGCGCATCCCCAGGTGCTGCACGCGCCGCTGCGGACGCAGGGCGGTCACCTGCCGCGGCTCAGCGTGGGCGGCGCGGTTTACCAACGCGAGCGCTGGAACCTGGCGGCGGAGCGGCTGGGGAAGCCCACGGGCTTCGAGCTCTTCCTCGCCGTGCAGCGGGAGCGGCGCGCGGGTGGGTGGCCTCGCTTCGTGTTCATGCGCAGCTCGAAGGAGCGCAAGCCGTACCTCATCGACACCGCGAGCCCCTTCGCCATGGACCTGCTGTCACACCTGGCCCGGGACGCGGAGCGCCTTTCCGTGGAGGAGATGTACCCGGCGCCGGAGCAGCTCTGGCTGCGGGACGAGCGGGGCCGCTACACCTGCGAGCTGCGGATGCAGTTCACCCGCTGGAGCGAAGTACCGGCTTGACGCCCTTTGACATCCGGGGCGCTTCGGTTACCAGAATGGTCCCTTCCCCGGCCTGGCGGTGCTTCCCGCCTTGCCAGGATTTCGGGTCCTTTTCTGAGGAGACAGTCAATGTCCGGTGAAAACGTCGTCGCTCCCCCCGTCAAGAAGCTGAAGCGGCCGGTGGAGGAGGTTCGCGCGGAGCTGCTGGCCGACGCGGACGTGAAGGAGCAGGCCCGTCTGCTCAAGCTCCCCGTCGAGGAGTACGTCGAGAAAATCATCGACTACGCCCTCAACCCGGAGAAGCCGCCCCAGCTCCAGATCGTCCCCGACGAGGAGCTGAAGGCCAAGGACCCCAACGTGCCCACCATCGAGGAGCTTCAGGGGCACCTGCAGGCCATCGTCGACGGCCGCGTCGTCATCAGCCGGGCGCATCAGCGGGACGGCTTCAGCGACCAGGACGCGGACGCGCGCTACAAGGCGGCGCTCGCGTCCGACGCGGCGCAGCAGGGTGCCCCCGAGAGCCGCAAGGGGACGTCCGCCAGCGAGCTGCACGCCACGGAAGGCAAGAAGCCTGGCACCGACAAGAATTGATCGGCGGAGGAACAGGCCCGGGGATCATTTCCTGGAATCTCCGGTGCCTTGCCCCTGAGCCAAGTCCTTGAATTCAATGGGGTCCCGAAATGGCGTCCGGTTTTTTCGGGTAACAGGGAAACAAATACGCCCATCCCCCGACAATTTTTACATCGGACGCACTTGATGGCTGCACCGCAGCCATCTTTCAAAGGGGAATTACCATGGGTGGCCTCAAGAAGATCGTTAGCAAGGTGCTGGACGTCGTCAAGCCGTTCGTGTCCGCGGTCAACCCGCTGCTGGGCGCGGCGATGGGCTTCGCCAGCGGCCTGATGCAGGGCAAGAACCCGCTGCAGGCGCTCATGGGCGCGGCGACGGACCTGATTCCGGGTGGCGGCGCCCTGAAGAACACGGTGGGCAAGTTCGCCAGCCAGTTCCTGATGGACGGTACGGGCGGCAACAGCCTGCTGAGCGGCGCGCTCAACCTGGCCACCGGCAAGAGCAAGGTCACCGATGTGCTGGGCGACCTGATGAAGAACACGGCGAAGACGGGCCTGAGCCAGCTGGGCATGAACAACGCGGCCGAGCTGTCCGCGCAGCGCATGTCGCAGTTCCTGGTTTCGTAATATCGTCGCCGGATGACGCCCATCCCCTACGTTCCAGAGCTGCACTTCGCTCAATTGCAGGAGTGGCTGCGGTTCTGGAACGATGCCGTCACGCCAGAGACGCTTCCGCAGACGGGCTTCATCATTCCTGGCAAGGCGGCGGGGTTCCTCTACCGGACCGACAGCTCGCTGGCCATGATTGAGACCCTGGTGGCCGCACCGGGGTTGTCCAAGGAAGAGCGGAGCGCGGCCGTCGACCTCGTGGTGGCTGCCATCTGTGAGGAGTCCACGAGGCTCGGGTTTCAATTGCTGGTGGGCTACACCCAGCTGGACGCCGTGGTGAAGCGCGCCGAGCGGCACGGCTTCGTCTACGTGGAAGGTGGCTTTCACGTCATCGCCAAGCGGCTCAGGTGAAATGAGGCCTGGCGCCGACATCTTGATTCTCGGAGCCGGTGTCGTGGGCCTTTCGGCCGCGCGCCGGCTCTCTGCTTTGGGCGCGAGCGTCACGGTGCTGGACGCCGTGGACCCAGGCGGCCGGGGCTCGCGCGCCGCCGCGGGAGTCGCCATCCCGTCCGTGCGGCTGTTCGATGACCCGGTGATGCTGGCGTTCGCCCGGGCGGGCCGCGGCGCGCTGGCGGAGGACCTGGCCTCGCTCCCGGGCGGCGATCAGCTCCGCCGAGGCAACGGCATCCTCCGCGTCGTAACGGACGCGAAGGCGCGCGATGCGCTGGCGGCGAAGGCGGTGGCGGACGCGGAGGGGCTGGGCACCTGGCGGGACGCCGCGAGCCTGGTGTCGCTGGAGCCGGCGCTGGAGGGCACGCCGCTCTTCGGCGCCTTCGAGACGGACCAGGGCCACCTGGTGGACACGGACGGCTACGTCGACGCGCTCCTGAAGGCCGCTGCCCACGTGGGCGTGCGGCTGCGGCTGGGCGTGGCCGCGCGCTCCGTCTCCGAATCGTCCACGGGAGTCGAACTCCAGACGGAAGGGGAGACGCTCCGGGCGGACCGGTTGCTCGTGTGCGCGGGGCCCTGGTCGGCGGGCGTGGCGGGGTTGCCTTCGTTGCCGTTGAAGCCCTTGCGTGGGCAGATGCTGGTGGTGCACCAGCCGGGCTTGCACCTGACGCGCGTCGTCTCGGGGCCCTCGTACCTGGCGCCGTGGCGCTCGGGTGAAATCGTCGTGGGCGCGACGGAGGAGGACGCGGGCTTCGTGGAGCAGGTGACGCCCGCGGGCCTGCTGCACCTCAGCGCCACCGTCGCGAAGCTGGCGCCGCGTCTGCGTGACGCCCGGTTCGTCCGCGCATGGGCGGGGCTGCGTGCCGCGACGCCGGATGGAAGGCCCTACATCGGCTCATACCCGGGAACGCAGCGCACGTTCGTCGCCACGGGGCTGGGGGGGCAGGGCATCCTGACGGGTGCGTATACCGGTGCCTTGCTCGCGGAGCTCGTGGCGCGGGGGCACAGCGCGGAGGCCGAGCCCTTCGCTCCGATGCGTCACCTGGGCGGCGTGGCGACGGAAGGACGCTGAGGCGGGCTCGGCCCGTTGCCGGTCGCGGCGGGGGCTGACGTAAGGCGCGGCGCCGGAGGCTTCGTCGCCGGCGCGCCGCGTCTCAGCGGGACGTCAGTACAGGTTCACCGGGTCGAACGGGCGGTTGAGCTTTGTCCGGGCGCGAGGCAGCACCTCATGCACCGCCTTCGCCTCACCCTGCGCGAGCGCGGCCTTCAGCGCCTCTGTCTGCTTCGGCCACGTCGTGCTCGCCTCGGCGCACCGCACCGCCTCCGGCCAGTCCGTGCGTCCAGCCGCCACGGCCTGTCCGGCCAGGCTCTCCGCCGTCTTCAGCGGGTCTCCAATGGCGCGAGCGTGCTCCTCCGCGCGGGTGAACCAGTCCACGGCGACAGCCGGCTGCCGCTCGTCCAGGAACAGGCGTCCCAGCTCCGCGGCAATCACCTGCCGGTGGAACGAGTCGCCCAGCGCATCGGCGTTGGCGAACGCCTCGGTGAAGTGGGCCACCGCCGCGTCACGCTCGCCTGCGGCCAGCTCCAGCCCCGCCAACCGGTAGCGGTGGTGCTTGGCGAAGTTCACGCCCCAGCTCTCGCTGATCTTCTCGAACCGGCGCCACGTGGAGATGGCGTCGCCGTACTGGCGCGCCGTCTCCTGCAGATAGCTGGCGTTGGAGATGAGGTTGATTTTCAGGTGGGTGGCGCTGGCGTCGTGCAGGTCCCCCACGCAGCGCATGGCCTGCTTCTCCTCCACCAGCGCCTTGTCCAGCTTGCGCTCCTGGAACCACGTCAGCGCGCAGACATTGCGCAGCCAGCCCTCCTGGAGCGCGCGGTCCGGCGACGCGCTGCGCTCCAGCGCGGCCAGTCCCGCGGCCACCTCCGTCCGCGCGTTGGGAAGCTGTCCGAAGCGCTTCGTCAGGGTGAGCGCGCGGAACATGTGCAGCCGCGCCACCAACTCGGGAGGAATCCGGCATTCCAGCCCCCGGGCAAACGCCTCCATGGCCGCGTCGTGTGCGCCGGTATAGACGTGGACCACGCCCATGCTGCGAGCGAACAGGGCCTTGAGCTCGTCGACGTCACCCAGGCTGGCGCGCTCAATCTCGATTGCGGGCGTGGCGAAGCCCGTGTCCAGCGTCTCCCAGGCCTGGACCACGCGAGCCGCCAACGCCGCGTCCGCGTTCGCCGCCAACACCGCCAGCCCCTGCTCGGCGGCCAGCATGGCGCCTTCGTAGTTGGTGGTGAAGAAGCAGCTCCGGATGGCGAGGATGGCGGCGGCCACCCGAGTCTCGGGCGCCTGGGCCGCGTCCACGGCGACCTGGAGATAACGGCCCTCCAGGTCCACCGGCGCCTCCAGCGCGCGCGACGACACCGGACCGGGCGTCGGCGCGCGGGGCGCGCGCATCCGGTCGCACAGCGCATCCAGGTAGGCCTGCCGCCGGGCCTCGAAGGACTCCGCGCCATGGGGCCGGCGCACGTTCCACCCGGTGAACAACAGGGTGCCCTCCAGCCCTTCCAGCCGGCTCCACTCGGCGGCCCGCATCACCGCGCGCAGGCTGACCAGGTCGCACTCACCCGCGCCATGGAGCACCAGGGGCCGGCCGCTGACGCGCAGCGTCTCCATGATGGCCTTCGCGGCCACGTTGAGGACCCAGAACATCTGCTCCGACTCGCGGTGGAGGCGGCGCTCGGAGGGCGTCAGCGCCAAATCTCCGAGGTCCGGCACGCCGTCGATGGCGCCGGGAAACAGCCGGTTCCATTCGGAGGGATGGGCGCGGGACAGGGCGTGGACGACCTGGGGCGCGGCGGCTTCACACGCGCGAAGGACCTTCCTCAGCCCGCCGAACGCGACAGGCAGGGCCACCCCCACGTCGACTTCGATGGCGTGCGACGGCGGCGCGGCGCGCGGCGACGTCTCCACGGTGACAGCCAGCTCGCGGGGACGCGCGAAGGGGGGACTCACGGGAGGTTCCTCGGAGGGGCTCAAGGTGGGGGTGAGACAAAAAATCTGTCTCACACGCATCCTCACACCCTCTCAGGAACTGAGCAATCGGGCCTGCCCGGAAAATACCAGGTGAAGCGTCATTTTCCAGGCGTGGCCGGGTGCGTCGAACCCGGCGCCTGGAGATCCGTTCCCAGCGGACAACGGGAACGTCAGTCATGCGTGCCGATGTGTTGATCGCCGTGGTGAGCGCAAACCCAGTGGAAGGCGCAGGAGCAGGCCACGGCGCGGGCGCGGGTGCAGCACCGGCCGCCGAAGTGCTCGGGGAGGGCCGTGGCCTCGTCGTCCTCGGGGGGCTCCGGCAGGCACCGGGGCGCCGAGCGGCCGGATTCGGCGGGCTCGCTGTCGCAGCAGCCGCGCTCCATGCAGCGGGGGCACAGGGACAGCTCGCAGTGGGCGCACCAGTCGAACACTTCACCGGCGCTTCCGCGGCGCTCACATCCTCCACAACTGTCGAACATGGACGACCTCCAGGCGCATGCGGATGAAGGTAGAGCGGGGGTCTGACAGGCGAAGCGTCCAATCCGTCACGCTCCAGGAGCGAAGGCTTCCATCGGTGAACGCCCGGCGGGGGGGAATGTGGGGCAATGAACCGTCGTGAGAGGAACCCAGCGCGCGGTTGGAACAAGCTGGAGGGCGGGCCCGTCATACCGGGGGAAGGAGCGAAGCCCATGCGCAGGCCACGGCGAATCATCGGTGTCTTCGGTTCTGGCAAGGAGGACCACGCGGAGCGGGTCGTCCCGCTGGTCCGGTGGATCGCCGAGGCGGGCTTCGACCTGCTCACGGGCGCGGGCAGCGGGGTGATGCGGACGGCGGCGGACGCGTTCGTCCAGGTGGCGTACCGGCACGGCATCTCCATTGGCATCGTCCCCGGCACGGTGGAGGGCGGCGAGTACCGACCCCGCCCGGGCTATCCCAACCCCAACGTGGAGCTGCCCATCTACACGCACCTGCCGCTCAGCGGCGTGCAGGGGACGGAGCCGCTCAGCCGCAATCACATCAACGTGCTCACGCCGCATGCCCTGGTGTCACTGCCCGGGGGCGCGGGCACGGTGGCCGAGGCGGCCCTGGCCCTGCGCTATGGCAAGCCCGTCATCCTCTACGGGCCGCCGGAGTCGTTCCGGCGCTTCCCCACGGAGCTGGAGCGGACGGACTCCCTGGAGCGGGTGGCCGAGTTCCTCCGGGCCGCGGTGCGTGATCCGCTCCGCCTGACGGCGCCGTAGCCGCTGGAAAACGTCTAGGATGATGCACTCGGGGGAACGGGCGGGGGCCACCCAGGCAGGGCGGGCCGCGTCGTCTCGAGTGCGCCATCATGATCAGTCCCGACCATCCGCTCGCCAGCTGGTTCCTCGTCATCGCCGGGACGCTCTTCCTGGTCGTCATCGCGCTTCCCCTGCTGCTGATGCCCCTGACGTGGGCGCGCTGGTTCGGGTGGCGGCTGCCAGAGGGGAACAATCACCTCACGGTGTACTTCGGGCGCTGCCTGGGCGCGGTGGCGCTGGCCATCATCCTCACGGCGGCCCGCTTCGTGTCACGGCCGGGCCCCGCCATCTTCGACCTCATCGGCTGGGTGTGTGCGGGAATGGTGGTTGTCCACACCTGGGGCGCCCTGAAGAAGGCGCAGCCGGTGTCGGAGACGGTGGAGATTGGCTTCTATGCGGTGGTAGGCGTGCTGGCCATGTGGATCCGCTTCAACGCCCTGAGCTGAGCGCACGGCCATGTCTCCGGTGGACATCGACCCCATCCTCGCGACGTTGGCGCCCTACATCCCCGGCGCCGTGCTCCGGCGTCTGGAGCACACGGAGGCGCACGCGCTGCCGCTCGTGGAGCCGGTGCGCGGCGCCATCCTCCTGCTGGACATCGCGGGCTTCACGCCCATCGTCGTCAGCCTGAGCGGCGCGGGGCCCCGGGGCATCGATGCGCTCCAGCGGCTCCTGACGAGCTACTACACGGAGATGATCGACGTCGTGAAGGACCACGGCGGCGACATCTACCAGTTCGCCGGCGACTCCATCCTGGCCTGCTTCGAGGTGGAGCCGGGCATGGACGCCAGCGGCGCGGTGCAGCGCGCGGCCCGGTGTGCGTTGGACGTCCAGCAGCGGCTGTCCCACTTCGCGCGACTGGAGCTGCTGGGCCAGCGCTTCAGCGTGTCGTCGCGCATCGGCATCGGGTTCGGCGAGGCCCACCGGGTGGTGCTGGGCGCCACGGGGATGTGGATGCACCCCGCACTCATCGGCCAGCCGCTGGCGCAGGCGGTGGCGGCGGAGAAGCGGGCCACGGTGGGGGAGGTGCTCCTCAGCCCGGAGGCGTGGGCCCTGCTGCCGGAGCCGGCCCGTCAAGGCGAGGCTCGCGGCGACGCGTACCACCTGGCGCCCACCGCGCCGTTGCGTGTGCCTCCAGCGCCCGCCTTCGTGTTGCCCTCGGGGCCGGAGCTGGTGGCCCGGTGCTCGCTGCTGCTGCACCCGGTGCTCTTCACGAAAATCACGACGGCGCACCAGGAGTTCAGCGGCGACTTCCGCGACGTCACCTGCTTCTTCCTCCGCTTCGACAGCCAGCGCGCGTCCGCGCGGCCGGAGGACTTCACCCGCGAGCTGAACGCCTTCTACGAATACGTCCAGCGGGAGAGCGCGCACCACGGCGGCGTGTTGCTGATGACGGACTTCACCGACAAGGGGAACGTCCTCTACGTCATCTTCGGCGCGCCCACGGCCTTGCAGAGCAAGGAGGTGCTGGCCTGCCGGCTCGCGTGCAAGCTGATGCGGGAGCGGGAGTCCTTCCCCTTCGTCGCGTCGCTGCAGATTGGCATCGCCACCGGCCCGGCCTACTTCGGGGACATGGGCTCGCCCTGGCGCAAGGGCTACTCCGCGCTGGGCGAGGTGGTGAACATGGCCGCCCGCCTGATGACGCACGGGCAGGGCAGCGGCATCCACATCGACGCGCAGACGGAGCGCAAGCTGCACCAGGGCGGCTTCGACACCGATTTCGTGGAGGATGCGCGGCTCAAGGGCGTGTCGCGCGCGGTGCCCGTCTACCGGCTGTCTGCGGAGGTGCGCCGCAGCCTGTTCCTCAAGGGCAAGGGCGACATCGTCGGCCGGCAGCAGGAGGTGGAGGCGCTGCGCCAGGCCGTCGACGAATCGCTGCGGGGCCACGGCCGCATCTGCGTGGTGTCGGGCGAGGCGGGCATCGGCAAGTCGCGGCTGGGCGCGAAGGTGGTGGAGGTGGCGGAGGCGCGGGGGGCCCACAGCCTCTACGGCATCTGCTACTCGTACGAGATGTTCACGCCCTTCTTCCCGTGGAAGGAGGTGCTGGTCCAGCTCTTCGGCCTGCACGAAGGCGACGACGTGGAGACGCAGCTGTCCCGGCTGCGCCAGGGCTTCGCGGGCCTTGAGGACACGGGGCCGGAGTGGATCCCCGTGCTCGCGGGCATCCTGGGGCTGCCCGTGGAGGAGTCACCCCTCACGCGCGACCTGGATGCCCGGCGGAAGAACCAGAAGCTCTTCCAGGTCATCCTCCAGCTCCTGGAGAAGCTGTCGCGCCAGACGCCGGTGCTGCTCTTCTTCGAGGACCTGCACTGGGCCGACAACATCTCCGTGGACCTCATCGAGTACGTCGCCGCGCGGCTGTCCCCGCTGCGGGTGACGCTGCTGGTGACGATGCGGCCGGGCGAGCACCTCAAGAGCCTCAAGGGGCTGCCCGGGCTGCGGTGGTTGGACCTGTCCAGCCTGGATGACGAGGACACGCGGGCGCTGCTGCGGTTGCACCTGCGCATGGAGACGCCGGACACGGCGCTGGAGGATTTGCTGCTGGCCAAGGTGCAGGGCAACCCGTTCTTCACCGAGTCCATCGTCCAGGGCATGGTGGAGAAGGGCTACCTGGGGCCGGTGGCGCCGGGCGCGGACCGGCTGGAGCTCAAGCGCAGCCTGCAGGGGCTGGAGCTGCCGGACTCCATCCAGGACGTGGTGCTGACGCGCATCGACCTGCTCACGGAGACGGAGAAGCTGGTGGTGCGCGTGGCCTCCGTGGTGGGCCGCATCTTCACGCTGGAGGCGGTGGCCGCGCTGGCGCCCGGCTCGGTGTCCCCGGAGCGGATTCGGGAGGCCATCGACACGCTGACGCGGCTGGGGCTCATCCTCCTGGAGCTGGAGGAGCCGTTCACCTGCATCTTCAAGCACATCGTCATCCGCGACGTGGCGTACACCACGCTGCTGGTGTCCGCGCGCGAGGACCTCCACCGGCGCATGGCGCGCTTCATCGAGGCCCGCGCGGGGGACAACCCCGTCAAGTCCGCGGGCATCCTGGCCTACCACTCGCTGGCGGGAAACGACGAGGTGAAGGGCCTGGAGTACACGCTGATGGCGGCGCGCAGCGCGCGCGAGCAGTACGCCAACGACGACGCCGTCCACCACTACAACCGGGCCATGGAGATTCTGGGGGGCACCGTCGCGCTGGACCCGGAGGAGGTCCTGCAAAAGACGCACGTCGTGATGAAGGAGCTGGCGGAGACGCTGCTCAGCGCGGGCAACTACGCGGGCGCCATCCTCATGTTCGAGCAGTGCCTGGCGGACGAGGAGCAGGTGCCGCGCCGCGCGGAGATTCACCTGGGCCTGGGCCGGGCCCACCAGGAGAAGGGCGAGTCGAAGCGCGCCATCCAGGAGCTGGAGACGGCGCTGGAGCTCATGGGGCGCACGATGCCGCGGAGCCTGGCGGCGCTGGTGCTGCGCGCGGTGCTGGCCATGGGGCTGCACCTGCTCTACGGCCTGTTCCCCTGGCTGGTGCGGCCGCTGGGCGCGCGCCTGCCGCTGTACCTGAAGCAGCTGTCCACGCTCATCTCGCTCATCAAGATCTACTACTTCGCGGACATCGGGAAGCTCACCTGGGCCACGCTGGTGGCCACGACGATGGCGGAGCGCTCGCGCAGTGAGTACGGCCTGAGCCTGGCGACCAGCTACTACGGCTCACTGCTGTTCGGCTCGGGGCTGGTGGGGCGCTCGGGGTACTGGTGCCGGCGCGCGCTGGAGCATGCGCGGCGCTCACGGGATACGGCGGCGGAGGGCGTGGCGCTGAGCCGGTTGGCCACGCAGTCCATCTTCACCAACGCGCAGGCCCGCGCCACGGAGTACGGCGAGCAGGCCGTGGCGCTGCTGCGGCAGGTGGGGGACATGTGGGAGGTGCAGACGGGGTTGATGATGCTGGCCACCAGCCAGTTCCTGGCCTCGCGCTTCGAGGACGCCGAGCGGGCCTACCGGGAGATGGGCCGCGTGGGCGTGGAGCTCAACGCGCTGATGCACCAGGGCTGGTCGCACGCGTGGGTCCCCATGTGCCGCTACCTGCGGGGTGACGGGGACGTGGGCGAGCTGTGCGCGGAGCTGGAGGAGGGCCTGCGCATCAGCATCGACGTGCAGGACCTGGCCAACCAGTGCGCCAGCCTGAATCACCTGGTCAACGTGGCGGTGCGCGAGCACCAGGTGGAGGAGGCGGCGCTGATGGCGGTGCGCGCCGACGAGGCGCTGTGGCGCTACCACGTGCTGGTGCCCTTCCTCCAGATTGGCCTCGTGGACGCGGCGGAGGGCGCGCTCTTCGCGCTGGAGCAGGGCGCCGTCTCCGTGCCGCGCGAGCAGCTGTGGGCCCTCTATCGCCGCTGCGCGCTCAAGGCGCGGGCCCTGGGGGCGCTCTATCCGTACCTGCGCGGCCCGGCCATGCGGGTGATGGCGCGCGCGAAGGCGCTCAAGCGGGGGGCGAAGGCCGCGGAGCCGCTGTTCGACCGCGCGCTCGAGGTGCTGGAGGCCACGCCCAACCGCTGGGAGACGGGCGTGGCCTACCTGGACGCGGCGGCGGCGTTGCCGCACCGGCGCACGGCGTTGCTGGCCCGTGCGCGTGACATCTTCACCGCCATTGACGCGCGGGCGGAGCTGCGGCGGGTGGAGCGGCTGGAGTCCGGTCCCCAGGACGCCGCGCCGCACCTGTCCGCTGCGGCGCTCACGTGAGCCGCTGCGGCTGGAGGCCGAGCTGGGCCATCTGTTGCGTGTCCCAGTACTCCAGGGCGTCCTGCCCGGCGATGTAGCGGCGCGCCGTGTTCTTCAGCGGGTTTCGGATGCTCACGATTTCGGGCCCGGAGAAGAGGATGGTCTGCTTGTAGCGGGGCATGTCGCTCATGGAGAGCTTGGACCAGTAGTGGCGGGCGATGTTGGGCAGGCTGCCGAGCTGCGCGCAGAGCCGGTGGAAGTGCTCCACCACCTCCGACGTGTGCAGGTGCTTGGGCTGGTGGCAGAGCGTGTAGCCGTCATAGTCGCGGCTCAAGGTGCCCGGCAGCAGGCGGTGCTCCGCCTGGAGCTCGCGGAAGAAGGGCGTCTCCGGGTAGGGGCAGACGATGCCCAGGAAGGTGACGGAGAAGTACTGGAGGTCGGCGAGGTACTCGGGGAGCTTCTCCAGGTAGTCGTTGGTGTCTCCGTCCGAGCCCACGATGAGGCCGAAGGACAGCAGGATGCCGGCGGAGAAGACGCGGCGGATGACGGCGTCCACTTCGCTCAGCTTGTTCTGGCCCTTGTTCATGGCCTTGATGGAGTCGGGGTTGAGGGACTCCAGGCCGGTGTAGACGTAGCGGCAGCCCGCCTTGGCCATCAGCTTCACCAGCGACTCGTCCTTGAGGACGTTGAAGGTGAGCGCGCAGCCCCAGGTCTTCTTGAGGGGAATCAGGGCCTCGCACAGCTCGCGCAGGTACTTCGGTGAGCCCCCGAGGTTGTTGTCCAGGAACATGAAGGCGTCATCCATCAGCCCCATGAAGTTGGGGTTCCAGCGCATGTGACGCTGGATTTCGTCGATGACGTGGGCGACGGGGCGGTAGCGGTAGCGCTCGTTGCCGGTGAGGACGCAGAAGTTGCAGGAGAAGGGGCAGCCGCGCGAGGCCTCGATGCCGGGCAGGCGCAGCTTGTTGTGGGTGAAGTCGATGAGCTCGTAGCGGTAGGGGCGGATGGCGGCGGGGCCCAGCGGCGGGCGCTGGTAGCGCGGCTGGAGCTGGCCCTTCTCGAAGTCCTCGATGAGCGCGGGCACGTTGGCCTCGGGCTCGCCGGTGATGACGGCGTCGAAGTACTGCTGGGCGTCGTCGGGGAAGTAGCTGGCGTGCCGGCCGCCGGCGACCGTCGTCATGCCGCGCTGGCGGAAGAGGGTGGAGAGCACCTTGGTGTGCTCGTAGTAGGAGTGCAGATAGGAGAAGAAGACGAGGTCCCAGTGGCGGTCCAGGGGGAGGTCGCACTCCTTCTCGTTGAAGATCTCCACCTCCGCGTGCGCTGGGCACAGGCCGGCGATGAGCTCCGGCACGGAGGACTGCATGATGGAGGGCTCTTTGAGGCGCAGCCGGGTGGGGTGCGTGTACGTGGCGATGACAGCAATCCGCATGCGATGACGTGGCTCCAAGACGAGGCGGCGCGGCCACGTTCCGGCAAGGAGCACTCGTCACCTGGTTCGGCTCCCCCCGGCCTGGCCGTGAAAGCAGAATCCCCCTGTTTCACGCTTCACGCAAAATGACAGCGGTTCGGCGCGTCCGTGTTCGTGATTCCTAGACTGTCGTGTTTCGCAGGCGACCCGCCGTGCCCTCGGCTTCGTCACACCGTGTGCATGGAGTTTCAATGAGTGGGTCATTATTTAGTCAGGGTCCGCTTGCCGACCCACCCCGGCTTGGACTGAGTGCCCCC
>NZ_JABXEP010000152.1:0-19401 GCF_013372605.1 Myxococcus sp. AM009 | reverse complement strand
GGCCCTGCCCCACAACGTCCCCCTGCCCCCGCCCACGGAGCCCGGGTTCCAGTGGCTGTCCATCCCCTTGGAGGACCCGCACCGGGACACCCTCATCAAGGACCTGGCGGTGGATGCCCGTCAGCCCTGGGCCCGCGAGCACCTGCGCACGCTGGTGTCGCTGTACGCGAAGCGGCCCTGCTTCGCTTCACAGGTGTTGCCCCGGCTGGAGCCCTTCTATGACGCGGCGGCGCGCGAGTCGGGCCCCGGTTCGCTGCTGCGGGTGCTGCTGGCGAGCATGGCCCTCTTCAACGAGCCGCTGGGCCTGACGCCGAACCTCGTCCTGGCCTCCACGCTGGACAAGCAGGGCGAGGACAAGTCAGCCCGGCTGGTGGCGTACTGCCGGCAGCTGGGCGCGCACACGTACTACTCGGGGTTGGGCTCGTCGCTGTACCTCCAGGTGGGCCGGTTCCGGGACGTGGACGTGCGCGTGCTCTGGCAGCGCTTCCGCCACCCCGAATACGCGCAGGGCCGGCCGGGCCGCTTCGTCCACGGCATGTCGCTGGTGGACGTGCTGGCCAACGTGCCGGTGGATGAGGTGCGCCAGTGGCTGGAGCCCTCGCCCTGGGGACCGTTCGCGCCCCGGCCCCCGGGCGGATGACGGTGACTCAGCCCGCGGAGGCCGACGTGCCCGCCGGCTTGTCCTTGTCGAAGCGCACGAAGTAGCCACGCACGGCGGAGTCCAGGAGCTCGGTCGTCAGGCGCGGCTCCACGCCTTGGTAGTGCGCCATGTCGATGACCTGGTCCAGCAAGTCACGCGGCTGGCAGGCGGCGAACGGGCGGCCCACCGGGCGGTAGTGCGCGTCGATGAGGTAGTCCACCGCCGCCGCGTTGTAGGGCACGCCCCGCTTGCGGCACATCACCTGGAAGATGTCGTGGAACTGCTGCTCGTCCGGGCGCTGCACCTCCAGCTTGTAGCGGACGCGGCGCAGGAAGGCGTCATCCACGAGGTCGCTGGGGTCCAGGTTGGTGGAGAAGGCCGCGAACACGTCGAAGGGCACCTGCAGCTTCTTGCCGGTGTGCAGGGTGAGCATGTCGATGTCGCTCTCCAGCGGGACGATCCACCGGTTGAGCAGGTCCTTGGGGGACACCTTCTGCCGGCCGAAGTCGTCGATGAGGAGCATGCCGTTGCTCGCCTTCATCTGGAACGGCGCCTCGTAGTACTTCACCTCCGGCGAGTACACGAGGTCCAGCATCTCCAGCGTCAGCTCACCGCCCACGACGACGAGCGGGCGCCGGCAGCGCACCCAGCGCCGGTCATACGACGGCGTGCCGGGCTCGTCCTCCACCACCTTGTGGAGGTTGGCGTCGAAGATGCGCACCACGAAGTCGTCAATGAGGATGGCGTGGGGGATGAAGATGTCCCCGCCGAAGCAGTTCACCATGCCCTGGCAGATGGCCGTCTTGCCGTTGCCCGGGGGCCCGTAGAAGAAGATGGCGCGGCCGGAGTTCATCGCCGGACCGATGCCGTCGAAGATGTAGTCCTTGATGATGAGGTCGCCGAACTTGTCCTGCATGCGCGCGCGGGTGATGCGGTTGCCGCGCACGGTCTGCTTCTTCACGGCGGCCGCCCACTCCAGGTAGGGCACCGGCGCGGGGCCGTTGTAGCGGTTGCGGTCGAGCACCTGCCGCAGCACGTCCGTCACGAACGTGGTGAGCTGGTAGATCATCGTCGACTTGCCCACGCCCGAGCCGCCACCGCCGCGGATGTCGATGTACTTCTGGCGGCGCAGGCCCTCGATGACGTCGTCCACCAGCGCGGTGGGCAGTTGGAGGCGCGCGGCGATGTCCATGCCGCGCATCTCACCAGCGAAGAAGAGCGCCTTGAGGACCAGCTCCTCCACGAAGGTGGTGTTGAGGCCCGTCTCCAGCAGGGTGCGGGGCTGGGCGGGCCAGTAGCGGTCGCCCTGGCCGGCGCCGCCCTCCTCTCCCGGCCGCCGCGTCCGGCGCTCGGGGCCGTTGTACTGCGGCGGGCTGGCGGCGCTGCCACGCCGGTCCGGGCCCGAGTACTGGGAAGGCCCAGGCCCACGGCGCTCCGGCGGGGCGACGATGACGGACGGCAGCGTGGCCGGGCCCTGTGGAGGCGCCCGGCGGTCCGGCGGCGAGGACACGGCGCGGCGCTCGGTGGGGAAGTCGGGCTCGGCCGGCTCCGGCGGCAGCGCGGGGCGTGAGCCGGTGGCGGCGCCCGGGGGGCGCGGCGGGAGCGCGGCGGTCGCCCCCGTGGCGCCGACGCGCGGGCGAGGCGGCCCCGACAGCACCGGCGTGGGCACCGTGGGCGGCACCACGGCCGTCTCCACGGGGGTGACGCTGCGGCTGGACTCGTCGCTCGACGAGCCCGACTCCGGGGATGGCGGTCGCCTGAACAGGGACATGCGGTGCTCGCTCCAGGGTGTTCGCGCCGGAGCCTACCGCATCGGTCCGGGTTCAACGAAACGGAGTTGCGGAACAAGCAGAAAAGCACTGAACCCAAGTCTTCCTGTCCGCCGCCTCCCCGACAACGGCGTCGCGCCAGCCAGGTCCGCGGAGCGTGGGTGCTAGCCTTGGCGCATGAGCTTCTTCCAGGAACCGCCGAGGCTGGGCAACCAGTACGACGACGATGCGCTGCTCCAGAGCTACCTGGCGCGCACCTTGCCCCAAGACTTGCGGCGCGGGTTGACGGAGGAGTTCCGCGAGCTGGGAGAGCTGGGCGGGGATTACTTCTACCGCTTCCAGCTCCGCGACCGGCTGAACGAGCCGGCGCTGACCCAGTGGGATGCGTGGGGCCACCGCGTCGACCACATCGAGGTGTCACCGCTGTGGAAGGAAGCCGAGGCCCTGGCCGCGCGGCGCGGCCTGGTGGCCACGGCCTACGAGCAGAAGAACGCCGAGCTCAGCCGCGTCCACCAGTTCGTCCTCAACTACCTCGTGCAGGCGTCGCTGGACGTGTACTCGTGCCCGCTGGCGATGACGGACGGCGCGGCGCGTTCACTGCTCACGCTGGGCAACGCGGCGCTCATCGACCGCGCCCTGCCCCGCCTGACGTCCCGGGATCCGGCCACGGCGTGGACGTCCGGCCAGTGGATGACGGAGCGCACCGGCGGCTCGGACGTGGGGCTCACGCAGACGGCGGCCCGGCAGTCCCCGGAGGGCTGGCGGCTGTCCGGGACGAAGTGGTTCACCTCCGCGACGACGGCGCAGATGGCGCTCACCCTGGCGCGCCCGGAAGGCAATGGCCCCGGAGGAAAGGGCCTGGCCCTGTTCTACGTGGAGACACGCGACGCGGCCGGAAGGCTCAATGGCATCCACATCAACCGGCTCAAAGACAAACTGGGGACGCGCAAGGTGCCCACGGCGGAGCTGACGTTGGATGGCACGCTGGCCATTCCCGTGGCGGGGCTCACGGACGGCATCCGGAACATGGCGTGGATGCTGAATGTGACACGCACCTGGAACGCGGTGGGCTCCGCCTGGAGCATGCGCCGGGCGCTGGCCCTGGCCCGGGACTATGCGCAGCGCCGGGTGCAGTTCGGCGCGACGCTGGCGGACAAGCCGCTGCACATGGACACCCTGGCGGGGTTGGAGGCGGAGTTCCAGGCGGGGTTCCTGCTGGCCTTCCGCGCCGTGGAGCTGCTGGGCCGCATGGAGGCGAAGGTGGCCACCGAGCAGGAGCTGCTCCTGCAGCGGCTGGTGACCCCCCTGGCGAAGCTGACCACCGGCCGGCAGGTGGTGCACGTCACCTCCGAGGTCACGGAGTCCTTCGGCGGCGCGGGCTACGTGGAGGACACGGGCATTCCGCGGCTGCAGGCCGACGCCCAGGTGCTGTCCATCTGGGAGGGCACCACGAACGTCCTCTCCTTGGACGCCCTGCGCGCCCTGGCGAAGGAAGGCGCCTTGGAGGCGCTCTTCCACGAGGTGGAGGGCCATCTGGGCCAGGCCCGGGACGCGGGCCTGCGGCCCTGTGTCGACGCGGCCCACGGCGCGCTGGAGCACGCGCGGGCCTGGGTGGCTGGCGCCATGGAGGACCCCGCCACCCTGGAGGCGGGCGCCCGGCGCTTCTCGCTGACGCTGGGACGGACGCTGGAGCTGGCCTTGCTCTGCGCCCATGCGCAGTGGTGCCTGGAGCATGGCCACGGCCCCCGGAGCAAGGCGGCGGCACGGCGCTTCGCCGCGCACGGCGTGGACCTCATCCAACCGGCCGCGAGCCTGGAGGATGTCCGGCTGTTGGCCTGAGGGCCGCGCCTGGCATCCGCCCCAAGCGACACGACACACTAAAAAAATCCCAATCACTCACATTCAATTCCTGACCCGGGGCCGCCCGGCCCCTCCCTCCGGGGAGGGCGCCCTTGAGGGCGCGCGGACGTCGGCTCACGGACGTCCCCCCCTCCCCTCACGCCGAGCCCGCATATCGTCTGCCCACTCCCAAACGTGGCGCCTGTGTAACGCGTCACGCTTCAAGAGAGGACATGATCGGCCAAAGACATACTCAAGAAAAGACAGAAGAAAGCAGCTGCGCGGCGCGTCCACAACCTTGAATCATGCTCACCATGCACAAGATGCAATGGCGCCGTTTGGACGAGATGCTGGGGGGGCTCAGACCGCCAGAGGGCTGCAGCCTCGAGCAGCTCTCGCGGGACTCCATCGATCAGGTCACGACGCTCCTGGGGAAGTGGTATCCGGACATCCGGGTCGGCACGGAGAGCCGGCACCTGGAGCACTCTTTCTATGATCAGCATGTCTGTCTCCAGGGTGAGTCTCCGGATCAGCCGGTGTATGCGATTCTGGGAAGGGACGAGGCCACCCAGGAAATCATCGGGCTGCTGACGCTGGAGAAGAACGTTCGCGGCCTGCAATTGTCCGCCGCGATGGGGGCCGTCGAGCCCTCGCAGCGAGGCCTGGGCCTGGGGCAGTTCGGCATCGCCCTGCTGGAGCAGGTGGGGCGCGGCATCGGCGCGGAGGTCATCCTGTACTACTCCACCCTGAAGATGGCCCGGGCGCAGCGCAACGCCGAGCTCCGCGGCTTCAAGCTGGTGGGCCTGGTGCCCGCGTTCGACGTGGACGCCATCGCGCCCAACACGGTGAAGCGCGTCTATGAGGCCATCTACGCGAAGGTGCTCGTCGGCCCGGAGAAAATCCAGCTCCCCGACTGGAATGCCCTCATCCCCACCACGCGCGCGCTGTACACGCACCTCTTCGGCCAGCACCCGTCCGCCTCCACCGCGGAGCCCATGACCGTCGTCCCCATTCCTACCTCGGCGCCGGTGCCCATCTCCGCGCCCGAGGCCCGTCATGGTTGAGGTCCGCACCTTCGAGGGCGACGCGAAGGAAGCGTCCCGGTTCATCAACAGCGTCTGGCAGCGCACCTACGGCGCGAAGATGGGATTGACGGTCTGGGACGAGCGTTTCTTCGACTGGCTGCTCTTCAGCAATCCCCTGGCGGACCGGGACTACCTGCTGGGGGCGTATTCGAAGGGCAAGCTGGTGGGGGCCTTCCTGGCGGAGCCGGCGAAAATCCAGCTCGGTCAGCGGCAGGTGGATGGCACCTACGGGAGCTGGGTCAGCGTGGCGCCAGAAAACCGGGGCCAGGGGATTGGCATCAAGCTGTCGGACACCATGCGGGCACGTCACCGCGAGCGTGGCGCGGCCATCACCCTGGGCTGCGTGGCCAACGGCACCCTGGGCCAGGGCTTCTGGGGCCGGCGGAGCCATACGCGCTACCTCAACGGCCTGGGCATGTGGCTGCACGTCTTCAACACGGAGAAGGCGGTCCGCTGGTCGCTGAGCGTCGCCGAGCGCGCGTTCCTCACCTTCACGCGTCCGCTCCACCACCGGGGCTTCCTGGCGGCGCGCACCGACGGCATCCGGGCCTACCAACCCCGGGACCTGTCGCAATGCATGGCCCTGGTCCAGAAGATGATGCGGCCGGTGAACCTGGGCTATGCCTACACGTCAGAGCGTCTGGCCCACCAGCTCCAGTTCCGCGACGTCCCACGCACCTTCGTCCTGGAGCGGGGCGGCGTCATCCAAGGCCTGGTCAACTACTACACGTTGCAGATGACGGCCCGAGGCCTCCTGACGACGGGACTGGTGGACCTGCTCGCCTTCCAGGACGGACTGCCCTTTTCGGAGCAACGGCGGCTGCTGTGGGTCGCCATGCAGGACATGGTGACCCAGGATGTCGACTGCGCCGCGATGCTGCGCAGCCCGTGTACGCCCGCGCACCTGATGCTGCGCTCCAGGTGGTTGCCATTCCCCGGGGGCTCCCGGGTCACCTGCCTGCTCACCACCCCCGACGTGGAGCTGCCCGCCTCCCCCCGGGTGTTCATGCACCTGCGCTGACGCGGCGCGCGCGTCCAGGACTCGCCACGCCCGTGCCTCAGCGCAGCCAGGAGAAGGCGCGCTCGAGCGGGGCCACGCCCTCATCGAGGTGACAGCGGCCGTGCGCGAGGAGCACCCGGCGAGGCTGCCATGCCATCATCCGCTGGTAGCAGGCGCGCGCCCGCGCCGTCCGTCCCCAGGTCGCCACCCGCACCTCGCGTGGCGTCTGTCCCGGCCACATCGCTCCGCCGAGCGTCAGCAGCCATCGCAGGCGGGGCCGGAGACGCTCGGGCTCCAGCGCCATGACCAGGTCCGCGACAATCAAGGTCGAGGACGCACCGTGGAAGAACACCACCTCTTCCACGAAGCGGCTGCCCCGGAAGATGAGCTGGCCCAGCTCCGTGGCCCAGGCCGCGGGCGCGGCGTCGCCGAGGTCGGCATCGAACGGGACGTCCAGCTTCTGGGAGCGCGCCCGCTCGCGAACCCCCGGAGACGCCCAGGCCGTCGCGCGCGGATGGCGTGCCTTCCAGGCCGAGATGCCCGCGTAGTGGAACCGGTTCGGAGAGACGAGGTGCTCCACCGGGCCGAGCGCATCGACCTGCTCGAACAACCCGGGCGTCGGCGCCGTGGGCGACCAGAGCCACAAGCCGCCCGACCCCAGGCGGACGATGACCATGCGCGTCGGGAACGGCAGGGAGATGGGGCCCACGCGCATCCTCGCCACCGGCCCGTCCACCCACCAGACGCCGTCAGCCACGGGCTTGAGGGTGGAGAGCGGCGTGTAGGGGCGCACCCCATCATTCCATTCGAGCTCGGCGGTCATCGCCCAGGCAGCGTACCCCGCTGTCCATGCAATGACGCCACGCGGAAGGACTTCACGTTCGTCACCTTGCCGGAGCGCTCCAGGACGCCTTCTCCCACCAGGAAGAGCGCGCCATGGATGTCCTTCCGACACCGCTCGTACACGTCCGGAGGCACCACCAGGTTCGCGATGCCCGTCTCGTCCTCCAGGGAGATGAAGCAGATGCCCTTGGCCGTGGGTGGACGCTGGCGGCAGATGAGCATGCCCCCCACCGCCACCCTCCGCCCGTGGGCCACCTTCTTCAGCCCCTCCGCCGTCACCGCGCCTTGCTGCTTCAGCACCGGGCGCAGCAGCTCCAGCGGGTGCTTCTCCAGCGACAGCCCCACCGTGTCGTAGTCCGCGACGACCCGCTCCAGCACGTCCATGGACGGCAGCTCCACCGCTGTGCCGTCCATGGCCATGCCGAAGAACAGGTCATCCGAGTCCAGCGGCCCCAGCGCCTGGAGCTCCCACAACGCCTGACGCCGGGAGCCGCACAGCGACGACAGGGCGCCCGCCAGGGCCAACCGTGTCAGCTCGTGCCGAGGCGCCCGCGACCACCGCGCCAGGTCGCCCACGTCGCGGAAGCCCTCGCGCCTCGCCGTCGCCACGCGCCGCCCCGCGGGCTCGCCCAGGCCCTTCACCATCCGCAGGCCCAATCGCAGCGCGGCCCCGCCCTCCTCCAGCGTGCAGTCCCAGCTCGAGTGCCACACGTCCACCGGCCGCACCACCACGCCATGCCGCTGCGCGTCCGCCACCAACGTGTGCGGCGCATAGAAGCCCATGGGCTGCGAGTTGAGCAGCGCCGCCGTGAAGGCCGCCGGGTAGTGGCACTTCAGCCAGCTGGACGCATACGCAATCAACGCGAAGCTCGCTGAATGACTCTCCGGGAAGCCGTAGTGCGCGAAGCCCCGGAAGTTGTCGAACCACTCCTCGGCCTGCTTGCGCGTGTACCCCCGCGACACGCAGCCCTCCACGAAGCGCCCCCGGTATTGCAGCAGCATGGATTCAGCGCGCTTGTGGCTCAGCACCCGCCGCAGTCCGTCCGCCTCGCCCGCGGTGAAGCCCGCCGCCACCATGGCCAGCTTCATCGCCTGCTCCTGGAAGAGCGGCACCCCCAGCGTCTTGCCGAGAATCTCCTTCACCGCCTCGCTCGGGTACGCCACCTGCTCCTGGCCGTGGCGCCGGCGCAGGAAGGGATGCACCATGTTACCGACGATGGGCCCCGGGCGGATGAGCGCGATCTCCACCACCAGGTCGTAGAACGTCCTCGGCCGCAGCCTGGGCAGCATGTTCATCTGCGCCCGGCTCTCAATCTGGAACACACCCACCGTGTCCGCCTCGCACAGCATGTCGTAGACCTTCGGGTCCTCGGCCGGCACCGTCGCCAGGGACAGCTCCCTCCCGTGGTGCTCGCGAATCAGCGCGAAGCACTTCGACAGCGCCGTCAGCATGCCCAGCGCCAGCAGGTCCACCTTCAGCAGCCCCACCGCGTTGATGTCGTCCTTCTCCCACTGGATGACGGTGCGGCCCGGCATCGCCGCGTTCTCCACCGGCACCAGCTCCGTCAGCGGCTCGCGTGTCATCACGAAGCCGCCCACGTGGATGGACAGGTGCCGGGGAAAGCCCTCCAGCTCCATGGCCAGCGCCAGCGTCTTCTGGACCCGGCCGTCCTCCGCGGACAGGCCCGCCTCGCGCAGCACGTCCGGCGTCACGTCGAAGCCGTTCGACGCGGACACCTTCGACAGCCGGTCCACCTGGTCCAACGACAGCCCCAGCGCCTTGCCCGCCTCACGCAGCGCCAGCCGGCCCCGGTAGCAGATGACCTCGCACACCATGCCCGCGTGCCGGCGCCCGTGCTTCTCGTAGACGTACTGGAGGACCTCCTCGCGGCGCTCGTGCTCGAAGTCCACGTCGATGTCTGGCGGCTCCTTGCGCTCCATGCTCAGGAAGCGCTCGAACAACAGGCCCATCCGCACCGGGTCGATGGCGGTGATCTGCAGCGCGTAGCAGACCGCCGAGTTCGCCGCGCTCCCCCGCCCCTGGCAGAGAATCCCCTGGGCCCTGGCGAAGCGGACGATGTCCCACAGCGCCAGGAAGTAGCCGGCGAAGTCCAACGCGGCGATGAGCTTCAGCTCATGTTCAATCTGCTTCACCACCGCCGGGGGCACACCTTCCGGATAGCGGAACCGCAGTCCTTCGTCGGTCAGCACGCGCAGGTGTGCGTCCGCGGTGCGACCCTCGGGCAGACCCTCCTCCGGGAAGCGGTAGTGCAAGTCATCCAATGAGGCGTGGCAGCGCGAGGCCAGCTCCGCCGCGCGCGCCAGGGCCTCTGGCCGGTCCGCGAACAGGCGCGCCATGTCCCGTGGGGACTTCAGCGTCCGCTCCGCGTTGGGCAGCAGCCGCGTCCCCGCCTGGTCCACCGACGTCCCGTGGCGGATGGACACCAGCACGTCCTGCAAGGCCTGCCGCCGGCGGTGATGCGTGTGCACGTCGTTGTGCGCGACCAGCGGCACGCCGAGCTCCAGCGCCAGCCGCTCCGCCCGGGTCTCGCGCTCCGCGTCCCCCGCGGACAGCGTCCGACAGATGCCGACATGGAAGCGCTCCGGGAAGGCCTCCGCCAGCGAGGCGACCTGCTCGAAGGGCGCGGGCGCGGGCAGGAGCGCGAGCAGCCCCGCGGACCGGTCCGCCACCGCGCGCCACGGCAGCCCGGCCTCGCCCTTGGGGTGGGTCATCCGACTCTGGGACACCAGGGCGCACAGGTTGGAGTACCCCGTCCCATCCGCCGCGTACACCACCACCGGGGGGCCGTCCTCCAGCGTCAGCTCGGCGCCCAGGATGAGCCGCACCCCGTGCTCCTTCGCCGCCAGGTGCGCCTTCACCACGCCGTACAGGCCATCCGCGTCCGTCAGCGCGAGCGCACGCAGCCCGAGCCTCGCGGCGGTGGCCACCAGCTCTTCCGGGTGCGAGGCCCCGCGAAGGAACGAGAAGTTGGAGCGGCAGACCAGCTCGGCGTAGTCCACGCCCGGATCTAGATACCGAACAGGCGTTCAGGCGCTAGATTGGATCTTCGCGGTGCGGGCAAGCGACTTCATGGGTTGCGCCCCGCGCTGCTCCGCGCGCTTGAGCGCCGCGGTCGTCCACTTTCGAGAGCGCGGCGCGGCGCTTACTGAAGCCCTCGCGACCGTTTGACAGGACGCCAACCCGACTGACAAACATCTTTCACCATGGACCTCACTCCCACCGCGTGGCAGCTCTGGCTGATCGCGGCGCTCCTTCTGGGAGCGCTGGAGCTCCAGCTCACCAGCTTCATGGTCCTCTGGCTCGCCGTGGGGGCGCTGGCCACCTCTGTCGGGGCGGCCCTGGGCCTGGGGCTCAACGGCCAGCTCTACCTGTTCACCGCCGTCTCCGTCGCCCTGTTCGCGGCCTCCCGCACCCTCTTCAAGAACGTTTTCATGCGTGACGCCACGCATTTGAAGACAGGTATCGAGGCCATGCTTGGCCAGGAGGCCGTGGTGGTGGAGTCCCTGGGCGACCCGCTCGGGGGCACGGTGCGCATCAATGGCGAGCTGTGGACGGCGCGCTCCCTGTCGGGCCCGGTGCCCGAAGGCGAACGCGTCACCGTGGAGCAGGTGGAAGGTCTCAAACTCTGGGTGCGCCGACCGACGGCGTCATTGCCGGTTCCCTCGGAGGCTCCGAGGAAGGAGTAGGTGGGATGGAAGTCGTGACGATTTTCGGCATCTTCGCGGTCATCCTGGTGGGCATCGCCGCCACCGGCATCCGCATCGTTCCGCAGGCCAAGGTCATGGTCGTGGAGCGGCTGGGCAAGTTCTACAAGACGGCCAACAGCGGCCTCAACTTCCTCATCCCCCTGGTGGACGCGCCCCGCGCCATCGAGATGCGCACGGGCAACCGCGTCATGCGCAGCAACCTCGTGGATCTGCGCGAGCAGGTCATGGGCTTCGACACCGTCCAGGTCATCACCCACGACAACGTCAACATGGAGGTCGGCTCGGTCATCTACTACCAGATCGTCGAGCCCGCGAAGGCGCTCTATCAGATAGAGAATCTCGCGCTCGCCATCGAGCAGCTCACGATGACGAACCTGCGCAACATCATGGGCGGGCTGACGCTGGACCAGACGCTCACCAGCCGCGAGACGGTCAACACCAAGCTGCGCATCGTGCTGGACGAGGCCACCGAGAAGTGGGGCGTCAAGGTGACGCGCGTGGAGCTGCGCGAAATCGAGCCGCCCCAGGCCATCAAGGCCGCCATGGCCAAGCAGATGACCGCCGAGCGTGAGCGCCGCGCCGAGGTCACCAAGGCCGAAGGCGACAAGTCCGCCGCCATCCTCCAGGCCGAGGGCGAGAAGATCTCCCGCATCCTCCGCGCCGAGGCCGAACGCGACGCCGAGGTTGCCCGCGCCGAAGGCCACAAGCGCGCCACCATGCTGCAGGCCGAAGGCAAGGCCGAGGCCACCCGGCTCGTCTTCGAGGCCATCCACACCGGCCGCGCCACGCCCGAGGTGCTCGCGCTGCGCTACATGGAGACCCTCCAGGAGCTGGGCAAGGGCGACAACAAGATGTTCGTCCCCTACGAGGCCACCGCCACGCTGGGCGCCGTCGCCGCGCTCAAGGAGGTCTTCACCCAGACGGGGGAGGCCACCAGGCCCGCCCCGGCGCCGGCCCGCGCCGCGCTACGTGCCGCTGATGCTGTCACTGGGACTCTGCACCTTGATTGCCGGCACGCTCGGCTTCGCCACCGGCATCCTCTCCCTCCTGCACGCCTATAGCGGCCCGCTGTGGGACCAGGGCCCGCGCGTCCTCTTCGTCGGCACCTATGAGGCGCTGCACAACGTGGCGCTCGCCCTGCTGCTCGCCATGCTGGGCGCCCTGCTGGCGTCCATCGGCGCGTGGCGGCTCTCCCGCCGGATGGGGAACTTCGCGGCGCCCGCGGCAGGTTGATGCGAAACAGTCAGACGCGCTGCCGGAGTAGCGCGCCCTGCCCCCCATGAAGGCAAGGGTTGCATTCCGGCGCGCGGCTGGACATAGATTGCAGCCATCCCAGGAGGGATTGACGCCCCCTCCCAACGAGAGGTCTGACGCACCCTTGAGGACGCTTCGCTGAACCCCCAGGTCCGTTGACGTTCCCGCGCTGAGCCGCCTTCAGGCTGGCTTGCGCCCTGGCTTCAGGAGCTTCCTTCATGCCTTCCGTACGCGCGCACCGCGTTTCGTTCGCCTTTTCCGACGCTGTTCCCGTCCTCTCCGATGTCGACTTCCACCTGTCCCCTGGCTGGACGGGGCTCGTGGGCGCCAATGGCGCCGGCAAGTCCACCCTGCTCCGGCTGCTGGCGGGAACGCTGACCCCCACGGAGGGACACCTCCAGTTCGAGCCCTCCGCGCCCACCCTGCGCCTCTGCCGTCAGGAGGTGGAGGCGCTGACGCCCGACATCTCCGCCTTCGCGGAGTCGTGGGACGCCGTCGCGCGGCGACTGCACGGCCAGCTGGGCCTGGACGTCACCGCGCTGGAGCGCTGGCCCACGCTGTCCCCGGGCGAGCGCAAGCGGTGGCAGGTGGGCGCCGCCCTGGCCGCCGAGCCCCACCTGCTGCTCCTGGACGAGCCCACCAACCACCTGGACGCGGAGGCCCGCACGTGGCTGGTCTCCGCGCTGCGCCGCTTCCGGGGTCTGGGCCTCGTGGTGTCCCATGACCGCGATCTGCTGGAGTCCCTCACCACCTCCACGCTGCGCGTCCACCACGGGAGCGTTCGGCTGTGGCCCGGCGCCTATACCGCCGCGCGGGCGCACTGGGAGGCGGAGCGCGAGACTGAAATCGCCACCCACCAGCAGGCCCGCGCCGAGCAACGCCGCGCGGCGCACCTGCTGGACCAGGCCCGGCGCGAACAGCAGTCCGCGGACGCCGCGCGGCACACCCGCAAGCGCCTGAAGAACAAGAACGACAACGACGCCCGCTCCATGGGCGCCAAGGTCGTTGCCGGCTGGGCGGAGGCGGGGGCCGGACGGCGCGTGGGCGTCGCACGGCGCGAGTTGGAGCGCGTCAGCGAGGCCGTGGGCGAGTTCACCGCGGACAAGACGTTGGGCCGCTCCGTCTTCATGGACTACGTGCGCGCGCCGAATCCGTGGCTCTTCACGCTGGACGTGCCCGGCCTCCGCGCCGGTGACGTGGAGCTGCTGGGCCCCTTGAAGCTCTCCGTGAGCCGCGAGGCCCGCGTGCGCATCGAAGGGCCCAACGGCGCCGGCAAGAGCACCCTGGTGCGCGCGCTGCTGGAGAACGCGCGCATTCCGCTGGAGCGCGTGCTCTCCCTGCCCCAGGACGTCAGCGCGGATGAGGCCCGGGCCACGCTGGACGCGGTGCGCGCGCTGCCTCCCGAGGAACGCGGACGCGTGCTGTCACTCGTCGCGGCGCTCGGCGTGGACCCGGAGCGGCTGCTCGCCTCCGAGCAGCCCTCCCCCGGCGAGGTGCGCAAGCTCCTCATCGCCCGGGGCCTGGGACAACACGCCTGGGCCCTGGTGCTGGACGAGCCCACCAACCACCTGGACCTGCCGTCCATCGAACGGCTGGAGGCGGCGCTGCGGGAGTACCCCGGCGCGCTGCTGCTCGTCACGCATGACACGTCCTTCGCCCAGGCCTGCACCTCCGAGGTGTGGCGCGTGGAGCATGGCCAGGTGACGGTGACGTCCGGGTAGGCCCGGCGAAGGATTCATCGAGGGGCCGTTCTCCTGCCGAAAGCCGGCGCGATTCCGCGCTCTTTTCCGGAGAACACCCTCGATGAACGCCGCCCGCCTGATTCCCGCCCTCGCCCTTGGAATGAGCCTCACCGCCACGCCCGCGCTCGCGGACAGCGCCTCCTGTGTCCCGACCAACGTGGCGGTGTTCTCCAACCGCATCCACGTGAAGTGCGCCGCCTCTGTCGCCGGCGGCATCTGGTTCTTCGCGCTCGCCTCGTCCGACACCGCGTTCATGAACCGGACGCTCACCCTGCTCACCACGGCGCTCGCCAGCGGCCGGACGCTGGCCGTGGACTACAACCCGTCCAGCACCGCGGGCACGTCCGTCGGGTGTCTCTCCAGCGACTGCCGCCTCATCAACTGGACGGCGATGCAGTGATGCGCGCCATGAACCTCCGGAGCCTCTGGACGGGGCTCTTCCTCCTGGCCGCCACGCTGGGAGCAGGCCCTGTCCACGCATCACTCTACTGGGGCCACGGCGTCCGGAGCAGCACGCCCAGCGTCTGCTTCGTGGGGGACGCCCTCACCTCGCGTCCCGCGCGCGTGCAGCAGGTGATTGACTCCATCCGCGACTTCGAGCGCGTGGCCAACATCCGCTTCAACATCCTGGGCACCTGCCCCTCCCCCATCGTCCTGTCCAACGGCAACCACTGGCATGGCGGCGACATCCGCGTCGTCATCCCAGGGACCAACTCCCCCTTCGCGGGCCAGGTCCCCGACAACGGCTGCCCGATGTTCCTGGACGCCAACGGCCACTACAACGGCAAGAACAATGGCGGTGGGAGCTGGTCCAACGCGCCCTCCGACCTGGGCGCCAACCGCGGCTGCCGGCACAACCTGAAGCTCGGTGACGACGCCGATGCGTTCGGCGTGCCCTGGAAGGACCACACGCTGCACGAGTTCGGGCACGCGCTGGGCCTGCGGCACGAGCACGAGCGCAACGATGTGAGCGGCGCCACCTGCGGCGCCTCCGGGTATGGCGGCGGCGCGAGCAGCGGCTTCCTGACGCCCTACGACAGGGACTCGGTGATGCACTACCAGTTCCTGTCCTGCGGCATCCACGGCAACTACGGCCACGCGGGGCCCTCCACCTGGGACGCGCTGGGGCTGCACATCCTCTACCCCGAGCCGGTCCGCGTCGCGGAGTTCGTGGGCAGGACGGTCATCCGGACCACCGAGGCGCTCAACCTCACCTCGGCCTGGGGCGCCCGCGGCGCCAACCTGTCCTTCGCCGCCTCCGCGTTCTCCTGGAGGCTGTCGGCCGTCACGTACAGTTCGTCCAGCAGCCTCTCCACGTGGCTGGGCGCGGGGACGTACCCGCTGCAGTTCAGCCACTCCGACTTCCTGGGCCGGACGTACACGTACTCGGGGACGGTGAAGGTGCTCACCCCGGCGGACTACGCGAAGCAGATTGCCAGCCCGGTGGCCGCGCGCGCGTCCCTGCTGTGAGCCGCCCGCGCGAGTCACCCGTGGCGGAGGTCTGGGGCGCGGCGAGGCCGCCGCGCTTCGGGCCCGTCAGGTGCCTGGCCGTGCCTGGAACCACGCCACCAGCCGGGCCAGCCCCACCTCCACGGAGACGCGCGGACGGAAGCCCGTCTCTCGCTCCAGCGCGGAGGCGTCCGCCCAGGTCGCGTCCATCTCCCCCGGCTGCGCGGGCGTGGACCTCACCCGCGCCCGGACGCCCAGCCGCCGCTCCAGGATGGACAGGAAGGCCCGCACGGAGACGGGCTCGCCCCGGCCCACGTTGAGGACGCGACAGGCCGGTGCCCCCTGGGGCGGCCGGTCCAGCACGCGCACCACGGCCTCCGCCACGTCCTCCACGTACGTGAAGTCGCGCTGCATCCGGCCCTCGTCATGCAGTGCCAGCTCGGCGCCGTCGCGCAGGGCCCGGAGGAAGCGCAGGGGCGCCATGTCCGGGCGCCCCCACGGGCCATACACCGTGAAGAAGCGCAGGCCGCTGGTTGGGAGCCCGTGCAGATGGCTGTACGCGTGCGCCAGCAGCTCATCGGCGCGCTTGGTGGCCGCATAGACGCTGAGCGGGTGGTCCGCCGCCGCGCCCTCCTGGAACGGGGGCACCGAGCCGGCGCCGTACACGGCGCTGGAGGACGCGTAGACCAGGTGCCGCACCCGGGCCGCGCTGGCCTGCTCCAGCACCTGGAGGAACCCCGACACGTTGGCGTCCACGTACGCCTGCGCGGTGCCCGCCGGCGCGCGCACGCCCACTCGCGCGGCCAGGTGCACCACGGCCTCGGGGCGCGCCTGCTCGAAGAGCGCCCGCAGCGCGGGGCCGTCGGTGACGTCCACGGGACGGAAGGTGAAGCCCGCCGCCCCTGGCAGCGCGCCGAGCCGCGCCAGCCGGGCCTGCTTCAACGCCACGTCCCCGGACGGGTCCAGGTTGTCCGCGCCGATGACGTCATCACCGCGCGCCAGCAGCCGTGCGCTGACGTGGTGGGCAATGAAGCCCGCAGCTCCCGTGACGAGTACCCGCATCCACCTTCACGCTCCCACGCCTGCCCCCAACACGCCACGGCGGAAGACGTGGACGCGGCGCTTCCCGTCCCCGCCACTTGCACGTAGGGTGGAGGCCCTCATGGTGTCCGTGAATCAGCTCCGCCCCTTCGCCGGTGCCTCGCTGGACGCGTTCCGGGCCGCGTCCGGCCCCGTGGCCCTCATCCAGCAGCCCGTGGAACTCATCCGCCAGCACCACCGGGGCCTGGCGGCGCGCACCGTCGGCATGGCACACCGCGCGCACATGGACGAGCGGCTGCTCGCCATGCTCCGCGACTTCGACAACCTGGAGGTCCACTTCCTCCAGCCCTCCGTGGACGGCGAGGAGCTGACGGTCGGCCGCACCGAGGAGTGCGACCTGGTGGTGCCCGACCCGTCCGTCTCCCAGCACCACGCCACGATGCGCTGGAACGCCGCCCGCGGCGGCTTCTCCGTGCGTGACGCCGAGTCCATGAACGGCACCTTCATCAACGGCGCCCCCCTGGGCTACCGCGCCCAGGTGCTGCTCCACGACGGGGACACCCTGGCCTTCGGCGACGCCCAGTTCCTCTACCTGCGCGCCGAAACCGTCTACGAACACCTGCGCCTGGCCGTCCCGAAGAACGCGCCCTGAGCCGCCCCGCGCCCGGGCCTCACGGAATGGCTTGGATGGCCTCCACCACCGCCTTGCGCAGGTAGGAGCGCAGGTCCGTCTGCGCCTGGTACATGCCAATCGTGGAGATGGTGCGCGTGGAGTTGTTCCACCGCAGCTTGCCGTTGGGGCCCACCACGCCGGTCTCCAGCAACACCTCCGCGCGGCCCATCAACTGGGCGGATGTCACGTCCACCCAGTTCAGCACCACCACCACTCCAGCCTCGGCGTCGTTATCGTCGATCATCGCCACCACCTCGTGGATGGTGGGTGACGGCGACTGGGAGATGCGCGTCCCCACCACCTCGAAGCCGCGCTCGCCCAGCGTGGCCTGGGCCTGGCTGACGAGCACCGAGCGGGGGTTGCCTTCCCCCATCATGTCCTGCCGGTACGTGAAGGTCGGCAGCGCGTCCACCCGGGAGCCCACCACCACCACCACCTTGCGCAGGGCCCCTGGCGGGCGGACCTGACGCGGAGCGCACGAAGCGAGCAGGAGGCACAGCAGGACGGCCGCGGGGCGGAGGACGCGCATGACGGGGAACCTGGGAGACGGGTACGGGGCCACTATGCTGGGCCGCCGGGCCTCAGTCGAACAGTCCCTGGAGGTAGAAGCGTCCATCCCGTCCGTCGCGGAACACCCAGGCGGGGCCCAGCCCCTCGAAGTGGACCCGGTAGTAGTCCCGCTGGAAGGGCGTCTGGGACCACCACTCCCCGCCCAGCCGCTCCGGCCCCGTGAGCGCCGTCACCCGGTGCCGCCGGCCCCCCATGCGCGCGGCCAGCAAGCGCCCGGACTCCGCCACCTCCGCGTCCAGGCACGCCGGCTCCGCCAGCAACCGGGAGGGCCGCTCCCGTGAGGCCGCCGGCGCCGGGCCGCGCCGGGCCCCTGGCTCCAGCAGCTCCGCGGACAGGCCCCGCCGCGCCTCCGGCGGCCGGAAGGCCCGTGCCCCATGGGCCGCCTCGGGCCGGTGGACCGACGCCAGGCCCGCCGCGAAGAGCGACGCCTCCCCCAGCGTGGACGCCAGCCGCGACAGCACCACCTCCAGCGCCGCGTCGCCCTCCGGCGCGTCCCCCAGCGCGAGCTGCTGCCCTCCGTCCTCGGAGTGCTCGTCCACCCGCGCGGACACCTCCGCCACCGGGTTCTCCAGCCGCAGCTCCTCCAGCCGGTGCCGCGCCAGCTCATGCAGCAGCTTCGCCCGCGCCGTGGGCCGCGCCAGCGTCAGCGTCACCTGCCGTTGCCCCGAGGGGTCCAGCTTCAGCGTGAAGGTGAGCCGCACCGCCGCCCGGCACCGCCCGGACAGCCGCGCGCCCAACCGGTCCGTCAGCGTCTTGAGCGCGAAGCGCAGCGGCTCGAAGGACTCGGCCGGGAAGTCCAGCACCACGCGCTCCTCCAGCACCGCTTCCAGCGCCGCGGGGACGAAGGGCGTGTCGTCCTCCCCGCGGCACCGCGCGTGGAGTCGTGCGCCCGCCGCGCCGCCCCGGGCCGCCACGGCCCCCGCGGGCAGCGCCGCCACCTCCCCCAGCGTGGTGAGGCCCAGCGCGGAGAACGCCGCCCCCTCGCGGCCTTCCAGCGCGGACAGCGGCAGCGGCGCCAGGGCCCGGGCGCTGCCCCCCGGAGCCACCACCTCCACCCGGCGCGCGCCATGCCGAGCCACCGCGCGCGCGGTGAAGGCCTCCGAGGCCACCACCACGTGCGCCCGGTAGCCCAGCTCCGCGCACAGCGACAGCATCCGCGCGCCCAGGCCCTCCTCGCCGTCGCACAGGTGCGCGGCCCCCGCGTCCAGCCACAATCCGTCCGGCGCGCAAAGCTGGAAGCCTGGGGCCAGTGGCAGCAGCGCCTCCCCCAGCGCCGTCAGCGCGCTCAGCTCGTCCTCCGGGCGGTAGTCGAAGTGCCGCAGCCCCGGCTCCAGCGCCGTGGCCGCCGTCAGCGTCATCCCCGGGCGCACCCCCACCTTCAGCGCCGAGGTGGAGGCGAAGGCCACGCGGCGCTGGCCACGCACCGCCTCCACCAGCGCGAAGGGACGGCCCGCCAGCTCCGGGGACTCCACCACCCGGCGCTGCACCGGGAAGCGGGTGAGGTGCAGATAGGCCCTGCGCATGCCGTGCCTCAGCGCGCCGGAAGGGCCGCGTCCAGCCCCTGCCGCAGGGGCGGCATGGGCGCGTCACGGCCGGGGCGCTGGCCCAGGATGCCCAGCCCGTTGCGCAGCGCTCCGGACTGCCCTCGCAGGAAGTCCGGCGTGTCGTCCTCCGCGTCCTCGGCCACGTCCAGCAACCGGCCTCCCCCCTCCAGCCCCAGCGCCGGGTACAGCGCGCGCCACGGCAGCTCCGCCCGCGCGCTGTACC
>NZ_JABXEP010000151.1:0-19612 GCF_013372605.1 Myxococcus sp. AM009 | reverse complement strand
GGGCGAGTGGGAGACGGCGCTGGAGGCGCTGGGTGCGCTGTACGTGAAGGGGGTGGAGGTGGCGTGGGGGGAGTACGAGAAGCCGTATGCGCGGCGGACGGTGCCCCTGCCTACGTATCCCTTCCAGCGGCGTCGCCACTGGCACGCCGAGCCCGCGCCCCAGCCGCGCGTGCCGTTGGCCTCGTCGTCCGTGGTCCGCGTGGCCTCTCAGCTCCAGGCCTCGAGCGAGACGGGCAGCGTGGGCGTGGCGGACGTGTACTCCGACTTCGGCCGCTCCTTCGAGCGCTTCAACACGCGCGGCCAGGAGCTGTACCTGCACTGGGCCCCGCTGCGTGAGGTGCCCCAGGGCTTCTCCTGGCTCAAGGTCTTCTACCCGGACCTCTTCCCCGAGGACGACCACGTCCACTTCGAGCGCGTCTACGGCGAGGCCCTGCGCGAGCTGCGCGCCGTCACCTACCGCGCGGTGGACTTCTCCTCCATCCGGCGGGTGCTCGACATCGGCTGCGGCTACGCGTCGGACCTCATTGACCTGGCGAAGAACCACGCGCACCTCAAGCTGGATGGCTACAACATCACCCTCGCGCAGGTGGAGGCGGGCGCCCGCAAGGTGAAGGAGCGCGGACTCCAGGACAGCATCCGCCTCTTCAACCGCGACAGCTCCCGCGACGAGTTCCCGGACCAGTACGAGCTCATCCAGGCGTTCCAGGTCATCCACCACATCGAGGACAAGCGCGGCGTGCTGGACAACATCCAGCGGCACCTGGCCAACGGTGGCCTGCTGGTGGCCTCGGACATCGTCTCCACCGTGGACGAGACGCTCCGCCACGAGGAGTCCGAGGCCCACCTGCTGCCACGCAAGGCGTGGGCGCAGCTCTTCGCCGAGGCGGGCCTGCGCATCATCGGCTGCGTGGACCTGAGCCGCGAAATCAGCAACTTCTTCGATGACCGCGAGTACGACGCGGCCATGGCGCGGCTCAAGCAGAACATCACCGCCGCCGAGAGCGCCTTCATCGTGGGCCCCCACATGCTGGGCAAGCTGCTGGGCACGGGGCTGGCGCAGTACCTGGTGCTCACGCTCCAGAAGGAGCCGTTCCTCAGCCGCGACATCCTCCTCTCGATGAACCAGCGCCACCTGGAGGCGCCCCAGGCCTACGCGGACATCGTCGCCCACGCGGACGCCGAGGGGCGCTTCCCGCTCGAGGCTCCGCGCACGGCCAGCGCCACGGCCCCCGGCGCCGCGCGCGCCACCGCGTCCCGGGGCGCGCTGGCGCTGTCGGAGGACCCCGTCCAGGCGAAGCGCCAGCTCCAGGCCTTCCTGGAGGAGCGCATCCGCGAGGTCCTCCAGCTCCCGAAGGAGGACCCCGTGCGCTTCGACTCGACGTTCATCGCGTTGGGCTTCGACTCCTTCACGGGGCTCCAGCTCAAGAAAGTGCTGGAGAAGGGGCTGGGATTGTCGCTGCCCATTGCCCAGCTCTTCGAGGACCTGAGCCTGGAGGCCCACGTCGAGCGGATGCTCGCGGGGCTGAAGCGCTCCGCCCCTGTCGCCGAGCCGCCGCGGGCCGCGGGCGAGCCGCCCCAGGACGTGGACGCCATGTCCGAGGACGAGGTCAACGCCCGCCTTCAGGCCCTGCTCAATCCCTAGTCGTCATCTCTTCACTCCAACGCAACGCCCATCCCTCATGAGCCTGAAAGACCTCCCCATCACCCTCGCCGGCAAGCTGCACGACATCGAAATCGTCCACTTCACCGTGGACCTGGACGAGATGAAGCAGCACATCCCCTCCCAGTTGAAGGTCCGCTCGGTGGGCGGCAAGTCCGTGGTGTCGCTGGTGAACGTGACGCCGCACAACATGGGGCCCCAGTTCCTGCCCCCGCCCCTGCGCCCCACCTACCAGGCGTTCCTCTTCCGCACCCTGCTGGAGGACGCCGAGTACAACGAGGAGAAGCAGGACAAGGGCCTGTACTTCACCGCGGTGCGCTCGCCCAGCTTCATGGCCCGCGCGGGCCTCAAGCTCTTCACCGACATCGTCATCGAGTCCTGCGTCACCACGCGCACCGGCGACCGCGTGGACCTGCGCACCGGTGACCGCTTCGTGCGCTACGAGCTGGATGACCACGCCCCGGTGACGGCCGACCCTGAAATCGAGGACATCGCCAACACGCTGGACCGCGCCTACACCGTCAACGCCGAGGGCGTGGTGCGGCGCGTGGTCATCGAGCGCTACCGCTGGCCGCTCAAGCAGGTGCACTGCAAGGACTTCGAGACCAACTTCTTCAAGTCCGCCGAGCCGCGCGCCTGCTACAAGGTGACGGAGATCATCGACTACATCTGGAAGCCCTTCGAGGTCATCTCGAGGCCCCGGGCGTGAGCGGCCCGTTGCCCTACTCGGGCTCCGAGTACTGGAAGAACTACCTGCTGCGCTGGTATGGCGGCGAGGAGACGCTGCGGCAATGGACGCGGCACGTGCGTGAGAGCACGTACCGCGGACAGCGCGGCTCCCACGCGCTGGACCTCTATCCGGGTGAGCGCCCCGAGCGGCCCGTCATCATCCTGGTGCCGGGCTCGGTGTCCTACGGACGGCTCTTCGCCTACCCGGCGCTGCTGCTGCGCGAGCGGGGCTACAACGTCATCACCTTCGACTTCGAGGGCTGCGGCCTGGACCGCCACGGCCTGGGCGACTACACGCTGGAGGCGCACGTGCGCAACCTGGTGGACGTCATCCAGCGCGCCCGCCAGGAGTTCCGCGGCCCCGTCGTCACCTTCGGGCTGAGCTTCGGGGGCATGACGTCCTATCTCGCCGCCGAGCGCACGCCGGTGGACGCCATGGCCTGGTACGCCTGCGTGGACCCGAGCGACCGCGAGTTCATCCAGACGGAGTTCAGCCCCGGCAAGGCCATGCCGCTGGTGGTGAGCGCCTTCCGGGGGCTGGCGAAGCTCCTGCCGAAGGTGCGCGTGCCGGTGAAGGCCTTCCTCCAGTACTCGCGCCTGTCGGACTCCGTCGAGTTCAACGAAGCCTACGGGAGGGACCCGCTGGTGGGCGGAAGCTGCACGCTGAGGGCCATGGTCAGCGTGATGTCCGACTACCGGAAGAGCGTCCCCTTCGGCGACGTGCGCTACCCGTTCCTCGTCATGCATGACCAGAACGACCGGATGTTCCCCATGAAGTACAGCCGCAAGACGTACGAACAGCTCGGCGACATCCCCAAGGCCTATGTGGAGCTGTCGGGGCAGGGCCACTGGCCCACCACCCCCGAGGGCATGAAGGCGCTCGTCGCGCCGCTCGACACCTTCCTTCAGGGGCTGCCCCTGGGGGCGCGGGCCGCTGGCGCCTGACGTCCACGCAAGCAGCCGGGCGATGCGCGCGCCCGGCCGCGCGGCGTGGACGGGGCTCAGTCCAGCACGAGGACGCGGGGGCCGGGCCCGGGGGCGAACAGCTCCCGCACCAGCTCCGCGCGATTCTCGCGGACGACGCGCTGGTTGATGGAGCCCTTGTCCGTCAGCTCGTGCGTGTCGAACGACGGCGGCTCCGCCACGAGCAGCAGCCGGCGGATGGCCTGGGAGGAGCCGGGGAAGGCGCGGTTGTGGCCCTCGAACGCCTCGCGCAGGCGGGCCAGCACGTCCTGGCGCGCGTGCGGCGGCACGTCGTCCGGGGCGGGCCCGAGCAGGGCGGTGATGGCGCTGGGGTTGAGCCAGGCCAGGACGCCGACGGCCTCCTCGCCCAGGCCGCAGACGACGCAGTCGGAGAGCAGCGGCGTGGCGGTGCTCAGCACCTGCTGGCGCAGCGCGCTGGCGGCCACGCTCGTGCCGGTGTTGAGCTTGAAGTCCTCGGCCAGCCGGCCCGCGAAGACGAGCCCCGCCTCGGGGCGCGCCGGGTCCAGGAAGCGCACCGCGTCCCCCAGCTCGTAGAAGCCCTCCTCGTCGAAGCCCTGCCTCCCCGTCGGTTCGAGGTCATGGCCCGGCGTCACCGTGGGCCCGCGCACGCGCAGGGCGTAGCGGTCATCGGTGGGCACCAGCTTGAGCTGGACGCCCGGCAGGGGCAGCCCCACCAGCCCCGTCTCGTCGGTGGTCCAGTGCACCTGGGTGATGCACTGGGTCTCCGTGGCGCCATAGATGGTGGTGAAGGGGATGCGGTGGCCCACCGTCCGCACGGCGAGCGTTTGCAGCTCGTGCGCGACGGGCGCGGGCAGCGCGGCGCCTCCGTAGGCCATCGTCTCCAGGCGGCGGAAGAAGGCGTGGCACAGCGCCTCGTCCGTGCGCAGGGCGTCCACAAGCATGCGGAAGGCGACCGGGACGGAGGAGAACTCCGTGGGCGACACGCTCTTGATGTTGGCGATGGTGCGCTCGAAGAGCCCGGGCATCGGGCGGCCCTCATCCAGGTACACGGTGGCCCCGCGCAGGAGGTTGTGGTTGAAGCCGATGTTGCCGCCGCCCACGTGGCTCCAGGGCATCCAGTCGAGGATGACGGGCGCGGGCCGGTCCGAGGCGGGCATCTCCAGCGCGGCCCAGCTCGCGAGCTGGTGGCACATCATCCCCTGCGTCTGCGCCACGCAGCGGGGGCGCGCGGTGGAGCCCGAGGTGAACATCCACTTGGCCACCGTGTCGTGGCGGATGCGCTCGATGGAGTCGTCCACCTCCGGTGTCGGCGCGGTGTCCAGCCAGGCGGACAGCGGCGAGTGCCGGGGCACGGCCGGGGTGCCCGTGGCGGTGACGACCTCCACGCCGGTGAGGTCCAGGGCTTGAAGGGCGCGGGCGAAGCGGTCCGCGTCGTCGGTGTAGATGACGGCGGGCCGGCACACGGCGAAGGCATGGCGCAGCTTGCCGTGGTCCGTGCTCCACAGCGAGAAGGGCACGCTGATGGGCGCGACGGGGACGCGCGCCATCATGGCTCCGAGCATCACCACGGCGAACTCGATGGAGCCGCCGGAGAGAATCATCACCGAGCGCCCCTCGGGCAGCGCGCGGGACAGCAGGGCCTGGGCGACGGCGCGCGCGCGTCGGTGGACGTCCGCGTACGTCGCCTGGCGCCAGGCGCCGTCCGGCGCGCGCTGGGCCAGGAAGACGCGCTCGGGGTGGGCGCGGGCCTGGCGCGCGAGGACATGCACGATGCTGCGCTCGACGTCCTCGTAGACATAGCCGCTCTCCACGCGCAGCGAGCCATCCGGGCGGGACTGGACGCGCACGTTGGGGCCGCGCATGGCGAGGGGACGGTAGGGGGCGTTGGTAGTCATGTCGGGCTCCTGGTGGCTCTCAGCGACCCTTGAAGTGGGCGGGGCGCTTCTCCAGGAAGGCGCGGGGGCCCTCCACGGCGTCCTCGGTCTGGTAGATGGGCTCGGCGAGCTCCAGCTCTCGTCGCAGCGCGTCCTGGAGCGGCAGCCCCTGGCACTCGCGCACGGCGCGGCGGATGAGGCGCACGGCCACCGGGCCGTTGGCGGCGATCTGCTCGGCGAGCTGGAAGGCGGTGGGGAGCAGCTCCTCGCGCGACACGACGCGGTTGAGGAAGCCGAGCGAGAAGGCCTGGGACGCGGGGATGAGCGCGCCGGTGAGCAGCATCTCCATCGCGTGGGCCTGGGGAAGCTGCCGGGGCAGGCGCACCGTGGAGCCGCCCGCGGGGAACAGGCCCCACTTCACCTCCTGGAGACCGAAGAGGGCCTCGTGGCAGGCCACGCGCAGGTCCGTGGCCTGTGCCAGCTCCATGCCTCCGGCCACGGCGTGGCCGTTGATGGCGGCGATGACGGGCTTCTCGCAGTCGAAGTCGCGCAGGATGGCCTTCCAGCCGAAGCTCCGGTCCGCCACCAGCGCCTCCTCATAGCGGTCCTGCGGCTTGCGCGCCCCGGACAGGAGCGGAATGGTCTTCACCAGGTCCGCGCCCGCGCAGAAGGCCTTGTCGCCCGCGCCGGTGACGATGGCCACGCGAAGCGCCTCGTCGCGGCGCAGCCGCTCCCACGCCTCGGCCAGCTCGTACGCCATCTGCGCGTCCAGGGCGTTGCGCGCCTCCGGACGGTCCAGGGTGATGAGCGCCACATGGCCTTGCACGTCGAAGCGGACTGTCGCCATTCAGAGTTCCTTGCGCGGAAGAGATGCCCCGAAGGCTAGCTTCTCTCGGGGTGAAGTTGCGTGTCGTGAGCACGTATCTCGGAGTCATGCGCGGCGCCGGGCTGTCCTGGCGTCGTGGCGTGACACGTCTGTCTATCGCCTGACGGGCCGGGTCGCCCATGACTCTTGCGATGCATCTCCCGGGTCCGGCGCCCTGTCGGACCGAACGGGGCGCTTCCTTCATATCAGGTCAGGGTTCACCAGCACGACGTCCAGCAGCTCCACCAGGTCCGCATGCAGTCTCTCCGCGGTGGCTGGTTCGAACAGGTCGGTGTTGAACTCCAACGTTCCGGAGAAGCCGTCCGGTGTCTCCGTCAGCGCCAGGGTGAGCTCGTAGGTGACGGAGCCACGGTTGACAGGCACCGGTGTCACGGTGAGGCCCGGCAGCGCCAGCGGCGCGGTGGGCGTGTTCTGCAGGACGAACATCGCCTGGAACACCGGGGTTCGGTTCGCTGGCGGCTCGATTCCAAGCGACGCCACCACCTGGTCGACGGGGACTTCCTGATGGGCATACGCCGCCAGGGTCTCCTCACGCACCCGTCGGAGCAGCTCGCGGAAGCTCGGCTCCCCGCGCAGGTTGACGCGCAGGCACAGCCCGTTGACGAACATCCCGATGAGCGGCTCCAGCTCCGGCTGGAGGCGGTTGGCGATGGGCGAGCCAATGACAACCTCCTCTTGTCCTGAACGTCGGGCCAGCACTGCGCCGAAGGCCGCCAGCAGCGCCATGAAGGGCGTCACCTGCTCGCGGCGACAGAGCGCGTGCAGCGCCCGGCTGCGCGCTCCACCCAGGTCGATGGGCTGGCGGAGGCCGTTGAACGTCCGAGTCGCCGGCCGAGGCCGGTCCGTGGGGAGGTTCAGCAGCGTGGGTGCCCCCTTGAGCGCGTTGCGCCAGAAGCCCATCCGCTCCCGCAGCTCCTCTCCGGACAGCCAGTCGCGCTGCCACGCCGCGTAGTCAGGGTACTGGATGTCCAGCGGCGGCAGTCCTGCAGCTCCACCCGTGACGCTGGCCGTGTAGAGCCGGCTCAGCTCGCGCGCGAGGACGCCCAGGGACCAGCCATCCGACGCGATGTGGTGCATGCAGAAGAACAACACATGTTCCTCGTCCTCCAGCCGCAGCAGTGACGCGTGCAACAGGGGCCCTCGTGTCAAATCGAATGGGCGCAGCGCGGACGTCAGCATGTCGCGCATGGCCTCCGCCTCGCGGTCCTCCCTCCCGCGCAGGTCCACCTCCCGGAGCTGGAAAGGGGGCGGCGGCTGGATGCGCTGCACCGGCACGCCGTCCTCCTCGGAGTAGGTGACGCGCAGCGCCTCGTGCCGGGCGATGAGGCCCTGAATCGCCGCCTCGACATGGCGTGGCTCCAGCGGGCCGACCAGCCGGAACGCGCGGGGGATGTTGTAGGCGCTGGACTCAGGCGCCCGCTGGAAGAAGCGCCAGAGACGCTCCTGGGCGAAGGACACTTGCATCGCCCCGTCACGCGGCACCCTGCGAAGAGGCGGCACCGGACGCGCGAGGGCCACCGCTGGCTCCGCGCCGGAGAGGTGCTTCGCCAGCTGGGCGACCGTGGGCTCCGCGAACAACGTCCGCAAAGAGAGCTCCACGCCGAGCTCGGCGCGGACCCGTGAGACGACCTGGGTGGCGAGGAGCGAATGGCCGCCAAGGTGGAAGAAGTTGTCATGGATGCCCACGCGCTCCATCTCCAGGAGCGCGCCCCACAGCCGGCAGAGCACCTCTTCCGTGAAGGTCCGCGGAGGCTGGTAGCTGGAGGCGTCCCCCTGGGCCGGCTCGGGCGTGGGCAGGGCGCGCCGGTCCACCTTGCCGTTGTGGGTCAGCGGCAGCGCGGGCAGCAAGGTGAAGGACGCGGGCACCATGTGCTCCGGCAGCCGCGCTCGCAGCCAGCCGCGCAGCGAGGCCTGGGCGGGGGCCTGCTCGCGGGCGACGTAATAGGCCGCCAGCTTGCGGTCCCCACCAGCCTGCAGCGCCACCACCGTGCAGTCCTTCACCGCAGGGTGTTGACGCAGTTGCTCCTCGATTTCCCCCAGCTCGACGCGGAAGCCACGGATCTTCACCTGCAGGTCCACGCGGCCCAGATACTCGATGCGGCCGTCGGGCAGGTGGCGGCCCAGGTCTCCCGTCTTGTAGAGGCGGGCGCCGGGCTGCGTGCTGAAGGGGTCGGGGACGAAGCTCCTCGCGGTGAGCTCCGGTCGGTTGAAGTAGCCACGCCCCAGGCGCTCGCCACCGACGTAGAGCTCGCCGGGGACGCCGATGGGCACCGGCTGCAGGTGCTTGTCCAGCAGGTAGACGGGGCCGTTCGTGATGGCGCGGCCGATGGGCACGGGGTGGCCGAGCGGCGGCGGCGCGTCGATGGGCTCGAAGGTGGAGAAGACCGTGCACTCGGTGGGGCCGTAGCCGTTGAGCAGCCGGCGGGGCGGGCCGTGCCGGAGCACCTCGCGCAGCGCCAGCGGGTCCGCGGCCTCACCGCCGAAGACGAGCGTGTGGACGTGGCGGAAGACGTCCGGCACCTGACGCGCCAGCAGGTGGAGCACCGCGGTGGTGACGAACATGAGGGTGATGGCCTCGGCCTGGACCTGGGCGGCGAGCTCGTGGGGCTCACGGGCCGGGTCGGCGGTGATGCCGACGAGGTGCGCGCCGTGGAACAGCGCGCCCCAGATTTCGAACGTGCTCGGGTCGAAGGATGCATTGGAGGCCTGGGCGACGCGGTCCTCCGGGGTGAAGTGGACGAAGTCGGAGTTCAACAGCAGGGCCGCGACGCCCCGATGGAGGATGGCGCTGCCCTTGGGCCTGCCCGTGGAGCCCGACGTGTAGATGACGTACGCGGTGTTGTCGGCGCTGGCGACAGGGGGGAGCGGCAGGGCGGAGTGGCGGGAGATGGCGTCCCCATCCGCGTCGATGCGGACAACAGGGCCCTGGAACGCTGGCAGGTGTTGGCGCCGGGCGTCGTGGACGAGCAGGAGCCCGACGCGCGAATCCTCGAGCATGAACGCCAGCCGCTCGGCGGGGTACGACGCCTCCAGCGGCAGGTAGGCGCCCCCTGCCTTGAGGATGCCGAGCATGCTGACGATGAGGTCCACGGAGCGCTCGACGCACAGTCCGACGAGGACCTCGGGGCCCACGCCAAGCGCGCGCAGGTGGTGGGCGAGCTGGTTGGAGCGCGCGTCCAGCTCCTGATAGGTGAGGGCGTGCGCGCCGTAGGACACCGCGACGGCGTCCGGCGTCCGAGCGGCCTGACGTGAGAAGAGCTCGTGGACGCAGAGGTCGCGAGGGAAGTCTGCGGAAGGCGCGTTCCACTCGCGCAGCACCCGCTGTCGCTCGGCGGGCGTGAGCAGGGGAAGCTCGGAGAGGCGCTGGAGCGGATTGGAGGCAGCGGCCCCGAGCAGCACCTGGAGGTGCCCGGCCATGCGCTCGATGCGCGCGTCATCGAAGAGGTCCGTGTCGTACTCGAAGCTGGCGCGGAGGCCCTCGGGAGTCCTCGCCATGTAGAGGATGAGGTCGCACTTCGCCGTCCCGGTGTTCACCTCCCACGACTCCGCCGTGGCGGCGAGCTGGAGCGCGGCGGATGAAGCCGCCTCCAGCGTGGGCGCGTTCTGCAGGACGAACATCACCTGGAAGAGCTGTGCATGGCGGAGGGTGCGCTCGGGTTGAAGGGCCTCGACCAGCTTCTCGAAGGGGAGCTCCTGATGTGCGAACGCGCCGAGCGTCACCTCGCGCACGCGGGCCAGGAGGTCCACGAAGCGTGGGTTGCCCGACAGGTCATTGCGCAGGACGAGCGTGTTGACGAAGAAGCCGATGAGGCCCTCCACCTCCGGCCGGATGCGACCGGAGATGGGGGAGCCGAGCACCAGGTCCTCCTGCCCGGAGTAGCGGTGGAGGAGGGCGCTGAAGCCCGCCATGAGCGTCATGAACAGCGTCGTGCGCTCCCCGCGGCAGAGCGCGTCGATGGCCAGCGTCGTCTCCCCAGCCAGGTGGAAGGTCCGCCGGGTGCCCTTGAACCGCTGGACCTGTGGCCGTGGACGGTCGGTGGGGAGCGCGAGGAGCGTCGGGGCTCCGGCGAGCCGCTTGCGCCAGTAGGGGAGGAGCCGCTCCTGGCTCGGTCCTGGCATCCACTCCCGCTGCCAGGTGGCGAAGTCGACATAGCGGATGGGCAGCTCGGCGAGCGACGAAGGACGACCGGCCGCGAAGTCCGCATAGAGCGTCCTGAGCTCGCGCATGAGGACGCCCACGGACCAGCCATCGGACACGATGTGATGGACCAGGAGGAGGAGGTGGTGGTCCTGTTCTCCGACCCGGAGCAGCGTGCCGTGGATGAGGGGCCCGGTGAGGAGGTCCACGGGCCTTTGCGCCTGCTCGGTGGTGATGCGCGAGACCTCCGCGTCGCGGGCTTCGGTGGGGAGGTGGCGAAGGTCGATGCGCGACAGGGGGAACTCGCGCGGCGGCGCGATGCGCGCGACAGGCGCTGATTCGCCGGCGGCGAAGGTCGCTCGGAGCGCCTCGTGACGGCGGAGCACTTCATCGAGCGCACGCTGGAGCACGCCGACGTCGAGCGGCGAGGTGATGCGGTAGAAGACGGGGATGTTGTAGGTGGCCGTCCCGGGATGGAGCTGCTCCATGAACCAGAGGCGCTCTTGCGCGAAGGAGAGCGGGACGTCGCCGCCATGAGTGCCGGGACGCAGGGCGAGCTCCTGCTCTGGAGCCGTGGCTCCCCGCGCGGCCTCGATGGCCTCCGCCAGCTCCGCGATGGTGGGGGCATCGAAGATGCTGGGCAGCGGGAACCGGAGGTGAAAGACCTCGTTGAGCCGTGAGACGAGCTGCGTGGCGATGAGGGAGTGGCCGCCGAGCTGGAAGAAGTCGTCGTGGATGCCCACTGGCTCGACCTCCAACAGCGCGCTCCAGAGCTCGCAGAGGACCTCCTCCGTCGAAGTGCGCGGGGGCTGGTGGCTGGCATTCGGGGTGGCGAGCGTCATCGGAAGGTCCTTCACGATTGGGTAGGAGGGCACGGGCTTACTTGTGCAGCGCGGCGGTGGCGCCATCGGCGGAGACGACGTGGATGCGCCGCGGGCGCTCCGCGAGCCGCAGGAGGCGGGAGAGCGCTTCCGTCAGGTGCTCCCTGGGACGGCTCTCGTCGGCCATGGTGAGGACCATCTCGTAGTCGTCTCCCTCCGCGCCGGTGACGACCTGCGTGCGCGCGCTGAGCACGCCGGGGAGCGTGGTGGCCACGCGGCGCACGGAGGCCATGCAGATCTTCTCGCTGCCTCGCACGAGGAAGTCGGACCGCCGTCCCTGGAAGTACAGATAGCCGTCCGCGTCGATGTCGAAGATGTCGCCCGTGGCCAGCAGGAGGGGGCCGCGCCACGCGTGACGCTTCTCGCCTTCCACCAGGCCGATGCGCCGCTTCATCAGCGTGTCCGAGGACACCAGCAGCTCCTGCTGGCTGCCGGGGCCGCAAGGGGCGAGCGACACCTGCGTCCCCGGGAGGGGCAGGCCCACGGAGGCGAAGCGGTGGGACGGCTCGGCGTGGGCCGCCAGCGTCGCGACCCGTGGGCCCGCCTCTGACAGGCCATAGGTGAGGTACAGCTCCCCTCGCGGACGCTGGCGCAGGAGCTGCGCCACGTGCTCGGGGGAGAGGACATCGCCTCCGACACCCAGCGACCGCAAGCCCTCCGGGAAGCCGCCGCCCTGCTGGAGCAGCGCGCGCACCAGCAGCGGCGTCAGGGCGGACACGGTGATGCCTTGCGCGTTCAGCACGCGCAGGTACGCGGCGGGCTGGAAGGGCGGCCCGCTGATGACCAGGTCGGCACCCCGGAGCAGCGAGGCGAAGGCCTGCGCCACCAGCGAGTACGAGTAGTAGAGCGGCAGGTTCACCAGCACGGTGTCGTTGGGGCGCAGGCCCACGGCGTCCGCGTGACGGCTCGCGTTCCGGAAGAGCGCATCGAGGTCGAACACGCAGCCGCTGGCGAAGCCCGAGGTGCCCGACGTGAGCAGCACCATCTCCCCGGGCCGCGCGGTTGGCGGCTGCGCCTCGGAGAACAGGGCCACCTCGGCTCCGCCCAGGGTGAAGCGGTCCACGTCCTGGGCCAGGGGCGCGGGGCGGCGCATGGTGACCTGCGCACGGGCCGGGAGGGACTCCACGAGGGCTTGCTGCCGTGCGGCGGGCGCCGAAGGGGAGACCAGCGCGGGGACGCCTCGCGCGGCGAGGACGGCGAAGGTCTGTGCCAGCAGCTCCGCTCCGTTTGGCAGGGCCAGCAGGACGACGTCTCCCGGTCGCAGCCCGCGAGCCCGCCACTCGGCCGCGAGCTGCGCCACGGGCTGGACCGGCTGAGGGGTGGTGAGGTCCCGGACGCGGCCCAGAAACGCCTGGATGGATGAGAAGGGAAGGCCCGCGAGGTCCGTGGCGAGCTCAGTCATGGGGGCGAGGCTCGGACTGAAGGATTTTCACCAGGCGCGCCGGGTCCACCGCGGGGCCTTCGCCACGCGAGAGCACCCCGCACGCGGCCCGGGGCGCGCCGCCGGGCACGGAGGCCGTGGCCGCGATGAGCGCGTAGTCGACGACGCCTCGCGAGAGCCAGGCCGCGGCGAGCGCCAGGGCGATGCCGGCACCGTCCGTCACGGGAAGCGTCAACGCGAGCGTCGGACCGCGGAGCCCATGGACGATGCAGGCGAGGCCCGCCGGCGCGCTGGGCGTGGCGGCGGGGAACCGGATGGGCGAGGCGAACCCGCGCAGCGCTTCGCTCGCGGCTTGCGTCATGGCTTCGAGCGGTGCCTCGGGACCGACCTGGATGAGCGCGCACCGGTCCACCGCGGACCGGAAGCCCTCACCCAGTGGCTCGGTGGCTTCGCCAATGACGCACACCAGGGCCCAGGCCATCGGGTCGGCGTAGCGCACGGAGGTCCTCACCCGTGCCGCGTATGGGTTTGCACCATCGCTCCGCGTCGCGGCGCTGCCACGGAGCACGATGGACGCGCTCGCGAGAGATGTCACGGTCATCGTGGGGCCTCGAAGACGAGCGCGGTGTCGAAGCCTCCGAATCCGAGCGTGAGGCTCAGCCCGAGCCGCTCCTCATGTCGCACCGGCCGGCCCATGGGGAGCGGGCAGGGGAAGTCGCTCTCGGGCTGCTCCAGGCCGGCGATGGGCGGCACCACGCCCTCGCGCAGCGCGAGGATGAGGGCAATCGCCTCCATGGCGCCGGTGGCGCCCAGGGTGTGGCCGAACGCGCCCTTCGTCGCGAAGACGAGCGGGGACGGCCCCGCGCCGAAGAGGGCCCGGAGGGCTTCGGCCTCCGCGCGGTCGTTGGCGGGCGTGGCCGAGCCATGCGCGTTGACGACGCCGACGTCCACGGGGGCCACCCCTGCATCCGAGAGGGCGCGCTCCATCGCCAGCCGCGCGCCCGTGGCGGCCGGGTCTGGAGACGTCATGCTCGCCGCGTCGTTGGCCGAGCCTGCTCCCCGGAAGACGGCGAGCAGCGGTGCCTCGCGGTCCCGCGCATGCTTCATGGACTCCAGCACGAGGCATCCGGCGCCCTCGCCCAGCAGCATGCCGTCATGCCGTGCATCGAAGGCCCGTGGCCGCGTCGGCGACATGGTGGAGAGCGCCGAGTGCGCCAGCCGCTTGCTCGGCGTGAGGACATCCACGCCGGCGCAGACGCACACCTCCGCGGCGCCGGACCGGATGAGCTCCGCGCCCACCAGGATGGCGTCGGAGCCCGAAGAGCACGCCGTGGAGAGGCTGACCGGCGCCTCGCGCGCGCCCACTTCACGGGCCACCTCGTCCGCCCAGGCGTGGAGCGGCAGCTCCCGTTCACGCGCATCGTCGAGCCACGCGCCCAGGCTCGTGCCCAGCACGAAGCGCGTGTCCGCGCCGCCCGCGACCAGCCCCGCCTCCGCCAGTGCGCGGCCGAGCGTCATCACCGCCAGGCGCCGCAGCCGGAAGGCGGGACCTTCACCGTTTGAAGGAGTGACCGCGGCCAGGGCGTTGCGCAGACGGTGCGGGGAGTCCACCTCGACGAAGCCCTGCTCGCCAGCCAGCAGCCGCCGCCACACGGCGTCGAGCCCGTGTCCGAGGGCCGTGCTCCATGCGGCCCCTGTCACCGCGACGGGCGCTACCATAGCGGCGAGCCCAGCTCCGAGACCTTGGCGCGGATGAGGCTGGCGCGGAACGCCGCCACCCGGCGGGTGCCCACCATCGCCTTGCCCGAGTAGACGAAGAGCCCTCCGGCCAGACGGTTCACCTGAACGCGCAGCAGCACCTGGTCCCCCGGGACGACGACCTGGAGGAACCGGCTCTCCGCCGAGCCAATCAATGTCAACTCGTCCTCGGCCAGCGGCGAGGTGCTCATCTGGTAGAGGATGATGCCGGCCTGCGCGAAGGCCTGGATGAGGTTGCTGCCGGGATAGATGGCGCGCTCGGGAAAGTGCCCGGCGATGCAGTCCAGGTTCCCTGAGATGGAGATGAGGGCGTCGAGGAACTTCCCGGGCTCGTGGTCGACGATACGGTCCAGGAGAATCATCGGGTGCCGGTGGCGGAGCCACTGGCGCAGGGCGGTGAAGCCCAGGGGCTTGGGCTGACGCTCCGTCGGGTTCAGGGGGAGGGTGACCGCTTGAGCGCGGCGCTGAGTGTCAATGGAATGCATGTGGGTTCTCCGCTCTCTCGGTTGACGACAGCCATGTCCAGACTTCCAGCGGCGAGCAGCACCGGCTCGGGCGCGGAGCCCTCGCGGTAGACTGTCACGCCCAGCTTGAGGCTCGCGGGGCCCACGTGCTCCAGGCGGGCATCCAGCCGCAGCCAGTCCTGGAAGCGCGCGGCGGCGCGATAGCTGAGACGCAGCTCCCGCACGCGCAGGTCCAGCCCCTGTACTTCGAGCGCCCCGAGCCCCGCCCCACTGCGCTCCAGCTCCTCCAGCGCCGCCGTCTCCAGCAGCGAGGCATAACGAGAGAAGTGGACGACTCCCGATGCATCGGTGTCGACGTGCTCCACCCGGTGTCTCCACGGTGGAGCGGGATGGGCGCCGCTCATCGCCCCGCCTCCACGAACCTCCGGGTGCCCTCTTGGATGCGCTCGACGATGCGCCGCAGGTCGTCCTCGCCCGCGATGAGCGGCGGCGCGATGCGCATGGCGGGGAACAGGTAGCGCAGCCCGTGAGAGCGCTTGCCCGCGCCGGCCATGAACTCCACGAAGACGCCAGCCTCGAGGAGCCGGTGGCGCAGACGGGCGAGGCTGCCCGCGGCGCGCTCGGTCAGCTCGATGCCGTTCATGTAGCCCAGGCCGCGGACCTCCAGGAACAGCTCCGGGAAGGCCTCCACCACGTCGCGACGCAGGCGCTCGCGCAGCTCCGTGCCCAGCGCTCCGGCTCGTTCGACGAGGCGCTCCTCCGAGACGTACCGGAGCCCCGCGCGCATGAGCGCGCAGGTGAGGGGCCGCAGGTCCGACGTGGAGACCGCGCCGCTGGAGCGCACGGACAGCTCACGCCGCGCGATGACCATGGACGTGGAGACCGCGCCCATGCCCAGGCTCTTGCCGATGACGGTGATGTCGGTGGGGATGGGCCCCTCCTCGTCCGTCATGGCGAAGCAGCGGCCCGTCTTCGCGAAGGTGAGCACCTCATCCGCCACCAGGAGCACGTCGTGCTCACGGCACAGGCTGGCGAGGCGCCGCAGGTAGCCCGGGGGTGGGACGAGGATTCCGGCATCGCCTTGAATCGGCTCGACGAAGACCGCCGACAGCTTCGAGCCCTGCTCGGCGAAGAAGCGCTCCAGCGGCTCCCGCTCGCCGAAGGGAAGGAACGCCACGTCCAGGCCGAAGGGGGGCTCGGAGGCCGGAGGGGGCAAGCCCAGGCGGTAGTGCCGGCGGTTGAGCAGGGGCACCAGGCCGCCCGTCCAGCCATGCCAGGCGCCCTCGAAGGCGAGCACCGTCCGCCGTGCCTCTCGGCCTGCCTTCACCGTCAGCCGCCGCCGGTCGAACCCGGACTCCAGCACCAGCCGCAGCGCGAGCTCCAGGCCCTCGGAGCCGGAGTTCCGGCCGCTCGCGTGGTAGGCGCTGCTTGGGAAGCGGTCCGCCCAGCGGCCACCCGGGCCGAACAGCTCCTCCAGCAGCAGGGTCCGCTCCAGAGAGCCCAGCTCATCGGTGACGTAGCCGCGCTCCAGGCCGTCCCGGAACGCCGGCGCGAGACAGGGATGGCCCGCGCCCAGACAGGCGCTGGCGTAGCCGCCGCTCGCGTCCAGCACCTCCAGCACCCGGCCGGCGCTCTCGCCTTCCAGGGGAACCAGGTGCTGGACGAGCCCCCGCGCCTGGACGCAGGCGAAGGGCAGACGCCCGCCGCCATAGTGGTCCATCTGCAGGGCCTGGCCGGCGCGCAGCCGGTCCACGTCCGCCGCCTCCAGGCTTCCTCCGGGCGCGGGCACCTTCACCACGCGCCTCCCTGGGCGGCCGTCTTCAGGCCCACGATGAGCGAGGCGATTTGATTCACCGTCCGGAAGTTGTCCGAGTTGAAGTCCTCGTCGGAGATGCGGACGTTGAACTCGTCCTCGCAGATGACGCGCAGCTCGAGGAAGCCCACCGAGTCCAGGCCGATGACGGACTGCAGCCCGTCGTCCACGCCAATCTGCTCCGGGGGGAGCTCCACGAACAGGTTGTTGATGAGGATCTTCTTGAGGCTCTCCGTCAGCGCTTCATGCATGGCTGGCATTCCTTTCCAAAGTGAGCACGAGCTTTCCGATGTTGCGGTTGGCTTCCATCTCCCCGAGCGCCGTCTCCGCGTCCTCCAGCGGGTAGCGTGCGTGGATGACGGGGCGCAGCCCGCCCTGGGCGAGCACCTCCATCCATCGCTGGCGGAAGCGCGCGTTCACCTCGCGCTTCTCCCGCATGGGCCTCAGTCGCAGCGAGGAGCCCTTGAGCTGCAAGCGGCGCTGGACGATGCGCAGCAGGTCCACCTGCGCCGACATGCCGTCCAGCAGCCCCACCATCACGAGGCAGCCCTCGTGGCCCAACACCGCCAGGTTGCGCTCCAGGTAGGCGCCACCGACAAAGTCCATCACCAGCGGCACGCCCTCGCCGCGCGTCAGTTGAAGCACCTCGTGGACGAAGTCCTGCTCGCGGTAGTCGAAGACCGCGTCGGCACCCAGCGCGCGCAGGGCGTCCACCTTCCTGCGTGAGCCCACCGTGCAGTAGGTGGTGGCGCCCACATGCCGGGCCATCTGCACCATGGTGGTGCCGATGCTGCTGGCCGCCGCGTGGATGAGGACCGCCTGGCCTGGCTTCAGGTCGCCGAGCGTGAAGAGCGTCTCGTTGGCGGTGAGGCAGGACTCCGCGGTGGCCGCCGCCTCCGCGAAGTCGAAGCCAGCAGGGACGGGGAGGGCCATGCCCTGGTCCAGCAGGCAGTACTCGGCCAGCCCGCCGCCCTCCACCACTCCGAAGACGGGCTGCCCCCGGGTGAAGCCCTTCACCGCCTCGCCCCAGGCTTCAACGGTGCCAGCCACCTCCACGCCGGGGATGGGGGATTGGCCTTCGGGGACGTGGTACTCGCCCTGCCGCTGGAGCAGGTCCGCGCGGTTGAGCGCCGTGGCATGCACCTTCACCAGCAGCGCCTCCCGCGTGGGCACGGGCCTGGGGACGTCGCGCAGCTTCACCACCTCCGGTCCCCCGGAGCCTTCGAAGACGACGGCGCGCATGGCGTCAGTACCTCGCCCTTTCCTCGACGGCCCGCTCGCGGGTGGGCACCAGGAAGCTGCGCTCGAAGGAGAGGAAGGCCTCGCCCTTCGACGTGAGGCCCACCGTCTCGCAGGTGATGATTCCTTCTCCAGGACGGCGGGTGGACAGGCGCCTGGCGAGGATTCGGCTCTCCGCGTAGAGCGTGTCGCCCGCGAAGACGGGATGCGTGAGGCGGATCTTGTCCCAGCCCAGGTTGGCGGTGGCCCGGCCGCTGGTGCTGCGCACGCTCATGCCGCAGACGATGCTGAACGTCACCAGGCTGGAGATGAGCGGCCGGCCCCACACCGTCTGCTCGCAGTACGCCGCGTCCAGGTGCAGCGGCGACGGGTTCATGCTCAGCGTGTTCATCAGGACGTTGTCGGCCTCCGTCACCGTCCTGCCGGGGCGGTGCTCGAACACGTCCCCCACGGTGAAGTCCTCGTAGTGGAAGCCGAGGACCTCCCGGTACCGCTGCGGTCCAAGCTGCTTGTAGCCAGTGATGCTGGTGCCCTCCATGGTGCGTGTCCTCGTGGTCCGAAGGTGGGGACCGGTCAGAAGTGGGAGAGGATGTCCTTGACGTCGCCGCAGAAGGTGCGGACCTGCTGCTCCGTCATGTCCGCGCGCATCATCACGCGCACGCCCGCCTCGCCTCGGGCGACGACGGGGAAGAACACCGCCGAGCAGTAGTAGCCCCGCTGGTACAGCTCGGAGGACAGCCGGATGGCGCGCTCCTCCTCGCCCACCTGGATGAGGCGGATGGGCATGCCGTTCCCCGCGTGCGGCGAAGGGAACTGGCTGTCGAAGAGCTGGATGTTGCGCTGCAGCTGGTCCTGGAGCTGGCGCAGCTCCGGCGAGCGGTGCAGCTCGATGCTGGCCAGCGACGCACCCACCGAGGGCGTCTGGAGATTCTGCGACCAGGCCAGCGGCCCCGCGTTCCGGTAGAGGAAGTCGAAGCTCTGCTCGCTGCCCAGCATGGCGATGCCACCCGAGCTGCCGAACGCCTTGGCCAGCGAGGCGACAATCATTGTCAGCGGGTTCATCTTCAGCCGCGAGCGGACGTACCCCTCGCCGTGCTCGCCGGTGATTGACAGTGAGTGTGAGTCATCAATGTAGAGGAAGAGCCCGTAGCGCTCCTGGAGCTGCAGCAGCCCCTCCAGCGCGACGAGGCCGCCCATGGAGTAGGCCCCGTCCGCGACGTAGGCCACGCGGGGGTACTTCTTGCAGACGTCCTCCAGGTAGTTGAGGTCGTTGTGCGGGCTCGTCAGCACCAGGCTCTCATCGCCGCAGATGGGCTTGATGTAGGCCATGGAGAAGTGACAGAAGCGGTCGAACACCATGACGCGCGGCTTGCCGTCCTCGGTGACGTGGCCGGAGGCGAGCAGCGGGAGGATGCCCGCGGTCAACGCGCTGCAGGTGGCGCCAGGCAGGGTGGGGCAGCCGTACAGCTCCCGCAGGCCCTCCTCCATGCGCGCCATCAGGTTGAGCCGGATGCGCAGCGTGGACATGGCCAGGCTGTTGGTGCCTGCCTCCCGCAGCGCGTCGATGGAGCCCTGCAGAACCTTCGGGTGGTGGTTGAGGCCCAGGTAGGAGCACGAGCAGAGCGTCATGAACGCGTGGTTCGTGCAGGTATCGACGAGCCGGTTGTTGGACTCGAAGTCCACCTTGAGCCCGATGAGCCCGTTGTCCTTGGCGTGCTGCCAGCCACGGTCGCCCACGGCGATGAGCTTCTCGTTGTTGCGGTAGCGCCGGGGACCCAAGACGCTCTGCTCGCTGCTTGCTTCCATGTGGACTCCTCCTGGGGGCATTGGGAAGGGGAGGCGGG
>NZ_JABXEP010000150.1:0-19715 GCF_013372605.1 Myxococcus sp. AM009 | reverse complement strand
GCAGGGGCGCGGGGCGGCTCGGGCGCAGGTGGGCCTGGAGGAGGCCCGCGGCGTCACGCGCCGCTCCGTCCAGCGATGGAACGGCGCCACGCTGCTCCCTCCCCAGGAGGACGACCTCGCCGTGGAGGAGCCGCTGGAGATCCGCGTCAGCGGAGACTCAGTGGCCACCACCATGCGCACGCCAGGACACGACCGCGAGCTGGCCACCGGCTTCCTCTTCGCCGAGGGCATCCTCCAGAGCGTGGACGACCTGGGCGGGCTGGCGCACTGCGGACGGCCGGGCGAGGAGGGCTTCGGCAACGTCATCGAAGTCACCCCCGCCCCCGGCGCCTTCCTCGACGTGGAGCGCGTGAGCACCGCGCGCCGGGGCACCCTCACCACCTCCGCCTGTGGCGTGTGCGGCCGGCGCACCGTGGATGATCTGCTCGCCGTGTGCCCGCCCCTGCCGGCCGGCCCGGTCCTCCACCCCGACGCCGTGGCCCGCGCCACCGAGCGCCTGCGCGACGTGCAGCGCAACTTCGCCCGCACCGGAGGCGTCCACGCCGCCGCCGTGCTCGACGCCGACGGCCACCTCCTGGCCGCCCATGAGGACGTGGGCCGCCACAACGCCGTGGACAAGGCGGTAGGAACGCTGGTGCTGGCCGGCACCGTGCGGGGCCTCCGGGCCCCTCGCCTCCCATTGACGCGTCAGCCCGCGGTGCTCGCCGTCAGCGGACGCGTCAGCTTTGAGATCATCCAGAAAGCCGCCATGGCCCGGATTCCCATCGTCGCGGGCGTCTCCGCCGCCAGCTCCCTCGCGGTGGACCTGGCCCTGCGTTCTGGAATGACGCTGGCGACGTTCGTCCGGAACGGGCGCTTCAACGTCTACACCGGCCCCGAACGCCTGCTATAAATGTAACCCATTGAAATTCCTGACGCCCTTCCCGAGACTGCCCGGCGCCTGGCAGCATCCATGCCTCGCGTCAGACCGGCATCGTAAATGCAAAGAAGCCGTGACGAAGGAAACGCGCGGGAAGCCGCGGTGAAACACGATGTGTTGGTGACGTTCGGTGCGCTCGAACCTCGGTAGGGCCGTCCCAAGATTTCACCCGCTGTCACGTCTTACTGACGCGGCAGGGGTTGCAACGCGCCGCGATATCGGGCAAAACTGGTTTCCTTCCGACTTAAACATTTCTAGCCTCAACGGCGACCTCTGCTTCAACTGCACGAAAGTGAGCAGCAGAGGGGGGTGGACACGATGAGCGGCGCAACGGCAAGTGCGGCGGTGGTCGGGGTTCCTGGGTCGGCCAACGCTCAGGGACCAGCAATTGAAGAGGTGCAGGGGCCGCCCAAGCTGGCCCCGGGGTTCGCGGCGAAGCTGAACCTCACGGTGGACCTGATGCTGCTGTCGTCGGTGCTCGTGGGCTCGGCGTGGCTGAGCGGGCAGCTGTCGGCGGAGTCCGGCTGGAAGGTGTCGGGGCTGGTGCTGGCGGCGTGGATGGTGTGGATTGTGACGGGCACGGCGCTGTGCCTGTACGACTCGCGCTTCGCCGAGCGCAGCAAGCTGGACCACGTGGCGCTGGTGTCGGTGACGACGCTGGCGGTGGTGACGGTGCTGACGCTGGGCAGCGTGGCGCTGCCCACGGTGGTGACGGCGCCGGTGGTGGGCCCGCTGCTGTTCATCTTCTGGCCGGTGACGCTGCTGCTGCGCCTGTGCGTCTTCCGCCCGGTGGCCTCGCAGGAGCGCCCCATGGACGCGGTGCTCATCGTGGGCACGGGCGCCATGGGCCGCTACACCGGCGAGGACCTGGCCAACCGCGGCCGCCGGCAGATTCTGGGCTACGTGCGCTTCCACGACGACAACGGCTCCACGGGGGAGCTGCCGGGTCCCGTCATGGGGTCGGTGGACGACCTGGAGCACATCCTCCGCAACACCGCGGTGGATGAGGTGTACATCGCCGGCAACACGCTGAAGCAGGGCGAATCCATGCAGGCGGCCATCAAGCTGGCCGAGCGCTTCGGCGTGCCCTTCGCGCTGCCCGCGCACAGCTTCCGCCTGGACCGCGCCCGCCCGGTGGAGCGCCGCGCGGTGGCGGACGGCTTCCTGCACTTCGCGGCGGTGAGCCCCAAGCCGCACCAGATGGCGATGAAGCGCCTGTTCGACATCTGCGTGTCGGCGGCGGCGCTGTGGGCGCTCCTGCCGCTGCTGGGCGTGGTGGCGCTGGCGGTGAAGTTCACCTCCAAGGGCCCCATCTTCTTCAAGCAGCTGCGCGTGGGGCAGAACGGCAAGCCCTTCTACATGCTGAAGTTCCGCTCCATGGTGGTGAACGCGGAGGAGCTGAAGGAGAAGCTGGCCGCGCTCAACGAGCAGACGGGCCCCGTCTTCAAGATGAAGCACGACCCGCGCATCACCGGCATCGGCCGCTTCATCCGCAAGTTCTCCATTGATGAGCTGCCCCAGTTCATCAACGTGCTGCGCGGGGAGATGAGCATCGTCGGGCCGCGCCCGCCGGTGCCCACCGAGGTCGCCAGATACGAGGCGTGGCAGCGCCGCCGCCTGTCGGTGCGTCCGGGACTCACCTGCATCTGGCAGGTGTCGGGACGGAACCAGATCTCCTTCGAGGATTGGATGTACCTGGACATGCAGTACATCGACCACTGGAGCCTGACGAGCGACCTGCGCCTGCTGCTGCAGACGGTGCCGGTGGTGCTCACGGGCCGCGGCGCCAGCTAGCAAGCCTTCAGGCACCCCAACCTTTGCGGGGGCGGCATTGACGTGCCGCCCCCGCTCGTTTTCTATGCACCCGGGCAGTCCTGGCAGGCGCCGGGACCGCACGCTCCCACCGTGAACAGTCCCAGCCACTCCATTTCGCAGGACGCGGGCGAGCGCGAGCGCTCGCATGAGGCGATGGGCGCGGTGCGCAACGGGCTGCAGCTCGGCGGCTCGCTGCTCATCACGTACGCCATCGCCATGGGCGTGCGCTTCCTGCTGCCGGCCCACCTGGGGCCGGAGAGCTTCGGGCGCTTCAACTACGCCGACAGCTTCTCCGCCGTCTTCTTCATCGCCACCCACCTGGGCCTGGAGATGTACATCCGCAAGGAGGTGTCGCGCCGGCCCGAGCACGCCAGCGACTTCTTCGGCAGCACGCTGCTGTTGCGGCTGGGCCTCACCGCGGTGCTGATGGGCGCCATGGCCCTGGTGATGGCCCACTTCGACGAGCCGCCCGAGGTGCGCCAGCTCGTCTACGCCTTCGCGCTGGCCCAGTCGCTCATCATCATCAACGCCTCCGTGGCCGCGCTGCTGCACGCCAAGGGCAAGGTGGCGGGGCTGTCCGTCTCCAACATCGTCACCAAGCTGGTGTGGGGCGGAGGCCTGCTGGCCGTCGCCGTGGCGGGCCTGCCGCTGCCGTGGCTGGCGGCGCCGCTGGTGGCGTCGGAGGCCGTGAAGCTCGCCGTGGGCTGGTACCTGGCCCGCGAGCACATGGGGCTCACCTTCAAGGTGGACGTGCCGGCCACGCTGAAGGTGCTCAAGGCCAGCCTGCCCTTCTTCATCACCGGCGCGGCGCTGGCGGCCAACGGGCGCCTGGACGTGATGATTCTGGGCATGGTCTCCAGCCACGAAGAGGTGGGCTGGTACGGCGCGGCGTGGAACATCGCGGGCCTGACGTTCTTCCTCAACCCGGTGTTCGGCTGGGTGCTGATGCCGCTGGCGTCGCGCGCGGCCGAGCGCTCCGAGGCGGAGCTGACGAACCTGACGCGCCGCGCGCTGGAGGGCACGCTGGCCGTCACCGTGCCCATGATGATGCTCATCGTCCTGGGCGCCCCGCTGTGGGTGGGGCTGATGGGCGGCGCGTTCTCCGAGTCCGCCATGCCGCTGCGGCTGATGTCGCCGCTGTTCGTGCTGGCCTTCGTGACGATGAACGCGGGCCTGTGGCTGACCATGACGAACCGCGAGTGGTGGGTGACCATCACCAGCGTGATTGGCAGCGTGGTGCTGATTCCCATCCTCAACCTGCTGCTGATTCCGCTGATGCTTTCGGCGCTGGGCAACGGCGGCGGCGCGGCGGGCACGGCGCTGGCCATGCTGCTCATGGAAATCTGCGTCACCATCAGCCTGCTGGGGCGCATGGGCAAGGCGGCCTTCGACACGCGCCTGCTGTCCATGATGGCCAAGACGGCCGCCATCTGCGTGGCCATCGCCGCGCTGGACCAGACGCTGCTGGCCTCGCTGAACCCGTGGCTGCGCCTCACCGTGGAGGCCGCGCTGTACCTCGTCGCGGTGCTGGCCACCGGCGCGGTGCGTCCCGGCGAGGTGCTCCAGGTGGTGCGCATCGCCCGCCGCCGTGGAAACCCCGCGCCCGAGGCCGCGCCCACCCCCTGAGGAGAGTCCCGCTGCTCATGCCGTCCACGCACCGCCAGCTGCCTTCCGCCCCGCGCCGCCCCTGGCGCATGTTCGCCTGCGCCGCGCTGCTGCTGCTGGCGCCCGCCTGCCGGGGCCTGGGCAAGTACACCTGGGTGGATGACTACCAGGAGAAGCCGCCCCCGGTGGACGCCGCGTACCGCATCGCCGCGGGGGATTTGCTCAACATCCGCGTGTGGAACCAGGAGTCGCTCACCACGCAGGCCCGCGTGCGCGAGGACGGCCGCATCAGCCTGCTCTTCCTGGACGACGTGGAGGCCGCGGGCCACACGCCGGCCATGCTGTCGCAGCAAATCCAGACGCGGCTGAAGGACTACATCAACCACCCCGTCGTCACCGTGGCGCTGGAGATGGCGCGCCCCATCAAGGTGACCATGGTGGGCGAGGTCAACCGCATCGGGCCGCTGGAAATCGACCCGGGCGCCAGCGTGCTGGAGGCCCTGGCCGGCGCGGGCGGCTTCACCGAGTACGCCCACAAGGACCGCATCTTCGTCATGCGCCAGGAAGACGGCGCCGCGCCCGAGCGCATCCGCTTCCGCTACGACGACCTCATCCACGCCGAGGGACGCGCGCCCACCTTCCGCCTGCGCCCCGGTGACGTGGTGGTGGTGGAGTAGCCCGTGCTGGGGACGGTCCTCACCGTCGCGTGGCTGGAGGTGTCCTCCGCCTCCGTCAGCTACGCCACGGCCGCGCGCGTCGACTCGCGCCTGCGCTCCAACGAGGACCCCGCCCCCGAGGCCCCCAGCGTCGCGGGTGACACCGACATCACCCCGCTGCTGGGCCTGGAGCTGCGCGACGGCAACACCGCGCTCCAGGTGGAGTACGCCCCGCGCATCAGCCTGCGCGAGGTCACCGCCCGCGCGCGCACCGAGGTCCAGCACATGGGCCGCCTGGCCGGCCTGTGGCGCCCCGAGCGCGGCCTGTCCCTGCGCCTGTCGGAGGAGCTGGTGCTGGGCAGCGTCAACCTCCTCACCACGGACTTGGGCTCCCTGCCTGGCGGCACGCCGGGCGCGGACCCGGACGGGCCGCTGCGGCCTCCCGGAGGTGGCGGTCCCCTCCAGCCCCTGCCCCAGGCGGACACCGTCTACTTCCTGTCCTCGGCCACCACGCTGACGGCGGACACCGGCTGGCTGGGGCGGCGGTGGAACCTCACCGGCTCCGGCGGCTTCTCCATCAGCGGCGGCCTGGACGGGCCCGCCCGCGAAGCGGTGCCCCTGCAGTATGGCCCACGCGCGGACGTGTCCCTCAGCCACGCGCTGTCCCCGCTGAGCGCCATCACCACCTCCGTGGCGTTCAACGCCGCGCGCTTCTCCACCGGGGCGAACAACACCATCGTCACGCTGCGCGAGGCCTGGGGCCAGCGGGTGGACAGACGCACCTCCCTGGAGGCCGGCGCGGGCGTGAGCGTGGTGCGCTCCATCCCCGTGCCCCCCGGCGAAGGCGAGCCCGAGCCCGGCCCGCTGGACGCGCCCCGGACGGAGCTGCTCCCCAACCTGAATGTCGGGGTGAGCCACCGGATTCCCTCGCGCACCGCGGACTTCAATGGCCGGGCGGACCTGCGAGTCGTCCCCTTCACGGACCGGCTGACGGCGCGCGTCTACCCTCGGGCGGACCTGACGCTGACGGGGACGTGGGCACTGGGGCCCCGCGTGCGGGTGTCCGCCGTGGGCGGCGGCGCCGCGGCCGTGGGCGGCAGCAGTGGGGACAGCATCCTCTCCGGCGGCTTCACCGGTTCCTGGATTCTCACACGGTGGGTGTCCGTGGATACCGACCTCCGAGGGACGTGGAGCCGCTCGCCCGAGCTCCCGGCGGCCCGGCTGACCTGGGCTGCAACGCTGGGCCTGTCCGTGCGACAAACTGGTAGTCTCTGAGGGCTGGCGCCATGGCGAAGCTCATCTTGATGTCCGTCCTCATCCTCACCATCGCGCTGCCCGCCAAGGCGGCGAGGGATCCGCATCCGATGCGGGGGCTGAAGAAGGCCATCCTCTGGTTCGTCCTCTTCAACGCGGCATACACGTATGGCGTCCTCGTCTGGGTGCCACGGCTCGGGTTCGGCTGAGCGAGTTTCAGAAAGGTTGACGACGGATGGAGTCCGACCTGCACACGGTCCTCCTGGTGGAGGACGCCCCCTTCTTCCGGAAGATGCTGGGCGACTACCTGCGGGACATGGGGTTCAAGGAGGTGGTGGAGCTGCCCAGTGGCCGCGCCGCGCTCAAGCACCTGGAGACGGCCGCGCGTCCCGACCTCGTGTGTCTGGACCTGACGCTGCCGGACATCTCCGGCTATGACCTCTGCGAGCACATCCGCCGCTCGGCGACGATGGCGGACGTGCCGGTGCTGGTGGTGAGCGCCCGGGACCTGCCGGAGGACAAGGCGCACGCCGAGGAGGCCGGCGCCGACGGCTACCTGGGCAAGCCCTTCACCCAGGAGGAGTTCACCCGCCGGGTGCGGTCGCTCCTCAAGAGCACTGGAGCCAGGAGGAAGCCGTGACGCACCCCGCGCCCGGGGCTCCCGGGCCGCGCCCCCAGTTGGTGCCGCCGCACCCCGCGTTCACTCCGGAGCGCCCGGAGACGAACGCGCCCGCGGACCTCATCGACTGGGGCTTCGTCATCGACGCGGTCTTCTATTTGAAGAACGCGGTGCTGCGGCACTGGTTCCTCGCCCTGGTGGTGATGGGCGCGGTGTCCGCCATGGCGGTGGGCGTCAGCAAAATCATGCCGCGCAAGTACCGCGTGGAGACGCGGATGCTGACGCAGCGCAACTTCATCATCTCCTCGCTGGCCAACCCCGGGCGCTCCATCCCCGTGGACGCGGACCAGCCCACGCGCGCCGCGTGGGAGATGGTGATGAAGCACGACAACCTCCGGTCCATCGTCGCGAAGGCGAAGCTGGTGGAGTACTGGGAGCTGCAGCGCTCGCCGCTGAACCGGCTGAAGGAGAAGGTGCTGCGCAAGCCGCCCGCGCCCATGTCGGACGACGACAAGCGCGACGCGCTCACCGCCATGCTGGAGCAGGCGATGATTGTCGGCGTGGAGGGCGGCACGGGCACCGTCTCCATCGGCGTGGAGTGGAGCGACCCGCAGCTGGCGCTCAACATCGTGCAGGAGGCGCAGCAGAACTTCCTCGACATGCGCCAGGCGGCGGAGATGGGCGCGGTGCAGGAGGCCATCACCATCCTGGAGAAGCAGGTGGTGGACGAGGCCGAGGGCATCCAGCAGGCGATTGGCCAGCTCAACGCGGCGGTGAAGCGCGTGGAGGCGCGGCGGAAGAAGGAAGAGGCGAAGCAGGGACGCCGGGGAGGCCCCACGGCCGCCGCCAACGCCGCGCTGGGCATCAACACCGACCACCTGCTGGCGCAGATGCGCTTCATGATTCAGACGAAGCGCCGGGCCATTGGCGACGTGGAGGACTTCCGCTCGCGGCGGCTGACGGAGCTGCGCAACCAGCTCTCCGAGCAGCGTGTCATCTATTCGCCGCAGCACCCCATCATCACCGACCTGGAGCAGCGCATCTCCGCGCTCCAGGAGGACTCGCCGCAGTTGATTGCGCTGCGCTCGGAGATGACGGAGCTCATCAACGAGTACGTGCGCAACGGCGGCGATCCGGGCGAGCTGGAGTCCGGGCTGGCGACGGCGGCCCTGGGCGGCGCGACGTTCGGCGGGCCGGCCACGTCGGATGACCCGGAGGTGTCGGTGGCGGCGGACCGGGTGCGCATGCTGGTGATGCGGCACCAGGAGAAGATGCGGCGGCTGGACCAGGCGCGCACGGAGCTGGAGATTTCCCGCGCGTCCATGAAGCACCGCTTCAGCGTGCTGTCGCCGCCCACCTTCCCGGAGCGGCCGTCCAAGCCGAAGGTGCAGCTCATCGTCGCCGCGGGCGTGGTGGGCGGCATCGGCATGGGCATCTTCGCGGCGCTGGCGCTGGACATCATCCGCCGGCGCATCCTGGAGAAGTGGCAGGTCGAGCGGATTCTGAAGCTCCCCGTGCTGGCGGAGCTGGAGCGGCGCTGAACAGCGCGCTCGGGGGTGCATGTCGTGACATCGTGGACGTGGCTGGACGTGGCGCTGTGCGTGGCGCAGCTTCCCGTGGCGGTGGCGTGTGGCTATCTGCTGACCCTGACGCTGCGCTCCTACCGGCCCCGGCCGCCGGCGACGCGCATCGGGCCGCGGAAGTTCGACATCATCATCCCCGCGCACAACGAGGAGCTGGGCATCTCCCGGACGGTGACGAACCTGTCCGCGGTGGACTACCCGGCGCACCTGCGGCGCATCATCGTCGTGGCGGACAACTGCTCCGACGCGACGGCGCAGAAGGCGCGCGAGGCAGGCGCCTTCGTCCTGGAGCGGCAGGACACGGAGAAACGCGGCAAGGGCTACGCGCTGGCCCACGCCTTCGAGTTCAGCCAGCGGGACGGCTTCGCCGAAGCGGTGGTGGTGGTGGACGCGGACACGGTGGTGACGCCCAACCTGCTGACGGCGTTCGCCATGCGCATCGAGGGCAAGGAGGGCGGGCTTGAAGGGGCGCACGCCATGCAGGCGCACTACGGGGTGATGAACCCCACGGCGTCCTGGCGCACGCGGCTGATGACCATCGCCCTGGGCATGTTCCACAAGGTGCGCTCGCAGGGCCGCGAGGCGATGGGCGTGTCGTGCGGCCTGCGCGGCAACGGCATGTGCTTCACGCACCACGCGCTGGCCCAGGTGCCACATGACGCCTTCAGCGTGGTGGAGGACCTGGAGTACGGCATCCGCCTGGCGCGCCACGGCTTCCGCGTGCACTACGTCTGGGAGGCGGACGTGCTGGGGGAGATGGTGTCCGCGGAGAAGCAGAGCCGCTCACAGCGCCAACGCTGGGAGGGTGGCCGCGCGCAGATGCGCAAGCTGCACGGGTGGCCGCTGCTGAAGGACGGCCTGCGCAAGCGGGACGGCACGCTGCTGGACATCGCCATGGACGTGCTGGTGCCGCCGCTGAGCCAGCTGGTGCTGGCCGCGGTGGGCTGCGCGGCGCTGGCCGGGGCGTTCGCCTGGTGGACCCGCGCTCCGCTGCCGTGGGCGCTGGGCGTGGCGGGCTTCAGCGTGGCGAGCCTGGGCGCGTATGTCCTGCGCGGCTGGTGGGTGTCCGGCGTGGGTGCGCGGGGCCTGCTGGACCTGGCCTGGGCGCCTGTCTACGTGGTGTGGAAGGTGTGGCTCATGCTGCGCGGCCCCGGCGCGGAGAAGCGCGGCGAGTGGGTGCGGACGTCGCGTGAGGGGGAGCACCGGTAGCGGGTGGCGTGCACGGAACTCAAGTTGGACTTGAGTTTCGTGCGTGGGAACGGCGCGCCGTGGTCAGCCAGATTCGGACCGGCTCTTCGACATCGTCGCGGGGCAGGCAGGGCTCTTCACCGCGCAGCAGGCGCTGGAGGCGGGGTATTCGGCGCAGGTGCTCTCCCACCATGTCCGGGCTGGCAGGTTCCTGCGCGTGCTGCGCGGCATCTACCGGTGGGTGCACTTCCCGGCCAGCGAGCACGAGGACCTGGTCGCCGTCTGGCTCTGGTCGGAGCGGAAAGGCGTCTTCTCCCATGAGACCGCGCTGGCGCTTCACGGCCTGTCGGATGTCCTGCCCTCGCGCGTGCACCTGACGCTGCCGGCGGCCTGGAAACGACGCCGGTTCCGTGTCCCTCCCGGCGCGGTGCTCCACCATGCCGATGTTGGCGAATAGGAGCGCGTCTGGTTCGGTCCCATCCCCGGGACCTCTCCGCGCCGAACCTTGCTGGATTGCGCGACGGCGCATGTGTCACCCGACCTGCTGAATCAGGCCATCGCGCAGGCACTGTCACGCGGGCTCATTCTCACGTCAGACCTGGTGGGTATTCAGAGTGCGGCCCAACGTCTCTAGGACACCTCCGCATGACACCTCGCAGGTACACGAACGCCGCGGGCTTCAAGCACGCGCTCGAACAGCGCCTCCGGCGCGACGACGCCCTCCGGGGTGGCCTTCGCACGGAGGCGACAACTCCTCGTCTTCGATCGGTTCCTCGCGCGGGTCGCGCATGTCTTCGAGGACTCCGTCACCTTGAAGGGAGGACTGGTCCTCGAGTTCCGGCTGAGCCGGGCGCGAACGACGCGGGACGTGGATCTCCGATTCGTGGGGCCCCCTGTCGACGTGCTTCGACGGCTGAAGGACGCGAGCCAGCTCGACCTGGGAGACTTCATGCGCTTCCAGGTTCGCGCTGACTCAGCGCACCCTGAAATCCAGAACGACGGGATGAAGTACGACGGGCTTCGCGGGCATCACTTCGCCCACACTGCGCCTCTACCCCGTCGAGACGCATCTCGCGGAAAAACTTCACGCGTACACGTTGCCGCGCGCCCGGCCCAACACGCGCGTCAAGGACCTCCCCGACCTCGCACTGCTCGCCATGACGCGGGAAATCGACTCGATGCGCCTGAGAGCGGCGTTCGAGCAGACCTTCTCGTTCCGTGGAACACATCCACTTCCGTACTTCGTCCCCGAACCGCCTGAGCCGTGGCGTGAGCCCTACGCGAAGATGGCACGCGAGGACGTCCTCCCCTGGTTGACGCTGGACGCACTCGCTGCGGCGGTGCGGGCATTCCTCGGTCCGGTGCTCGCGAACTCACAGGCAGGAACATGGGCTCCCGAGACATGGACGTGGCGCATGCGGTACTGAGCTGTGAGCGCTGGCCACGCGACCGTCCGGCACGCCTCCCCTGTGATGGAACCGTGATGAAGAGACGAGGTACTCGTGAAGTTCGTCACGGGTGTTCTCTGGAAGCTGCCTGCCTCCTGTTCTTCCGAGGTGGCCTACGATGCATCTGTTCGCTCGCAGTGTGCTGTGCTTCTTCCCACTGATGTTTGCGCTTCCCGCGCTGGCTCAGGTCGATGCCGACGCGCACCCCAACACCAGCACCTTCGTCGGGAGAGTGCGTCACACGCATCAGAGCCTGCCCCTCGCGGATGTCATCGTGACCGCGCGTTCTCCCAGCCTCCAGGGAGAGTTGATGGTCTCGACCGACGCAGAAGGGAGATACCGCATCCCCCAGCTTCCACCGGGTGACTACACGCTGACGTTCGAGAAGGAAGGGTACAAGGTCCACACACGCTCGGCGGTCCAACTGCGGCTCAACCGGACCCGCCAGGTCGACGTGGAGCTCCTCACCGCTCCACCCGAGGAGCCGGTACGTGTCATCGGCGTCCCGCCGACCATCGACCAGAGCTGCACACTGTCTCCGGGAGTGGAACTGGGCCCAGATTTCATCAAGCGCACCCGCGACGCTCGTCCATGAAACAGGATCGGCGCGCCCCTCTCCTTCGAGCATTCCGGTCCCAAATGTCCCGAGCCCCGTATGTCCCTCAACGGCCCACCGTTCTCCGTCCTACCCTCGCTCCCCTTGGGTCATTCGAGGCGCTTGCCTCGCATTGGACTTTAGACTTGCGCGAGGGAACTGTGCGGCGCACGCAGCAGATGCGGCTTGGGCGGAGGAGGCAACGCGGATGGCCGTGCTCACCAAGGGACGACGCAGGCTCCACCGGGAAGACCGCCTCTTCGTCTGATGCCACTTCGCATTGACCTCCCCGAGGTCCTCCAACGCAAAGCACTCGAGGCCGGAAGCGAAGGCCGGGCGTGGCTTCAACGACTGCCTGCCATCGTGGACGCGCTGAAGCAGGATTGGGGTCTGACGCTATCGAGCCAACTTTCGGGAGGAACCGAGGCGCCCGTTGTGTCAGTGACGGCGCGAGCCGGTGAAGACGCCGTCATCCTGCCGCGCGACCGATGCTGGAACCGTGATGAAGCGACGAGGCGCTCGTGAAGTTCGGCACGAGCGCTCTCGGGAAGATGGCCACCTCCTGTTCATCCGAGGTGGCCCACGATGCATTCCGTCGCTCGCAGTGTGCTGTGCGTCTTCCTGCTGCTACTCGCCATTCCCGCGCTGGCGCAGTCCGATGCCGGCACGCACGCCAACACCAGCACCATCGTCGGGACGGTGCGTAATGCCTATCGGCGCGTTCCCGTCGCCCATGCTGTCGTGACCGCGAGTTCGCCCAGCCTCCAGGGCTTCCTGGCGGCCACCACGGATGTACGGGGGAGCTACCGTCTCCCGCAGCTGCCGCCGGGCGAGTACACGCTCACGTTCGAGAAGCAGGGGTTCAAACCCTATACACGCACGGCCATTCAACTGCGTCACGACCGCACCATCCGGGTCGACGTGGAGCTCCTCTCCGATCTACCTGCGGAGCTCTTCTCAGGTGTTACCGGCGCCCCACCGACCCTCGACGTGGGCTCCACGACCATGGGCGTGAACGTCGACCAGGAGTTCATCAAGCGCATCGCCGTCGCCCGTCCGGGTGGCAAGGGTGGCCCCTCCCGCTCCTACGAAAGTCTGGCGGAGCTTTCCCCCAGCGCCAACAGCGACCATTACGGCGTCGCCATCAACGGCCCGCCCTCCTCCATCCTGCCCTCGCAGCCCCTGAGCCGTCCGGTGGTGCCTCCGAGGCGTCCGAGCGCGCCTCGGCTCGTCCTCCAGCATGTCGAGCCCCCCGCGCCCGCCGTGACGCCCGCGCCGGTCTCCCCCTTCCACATGTACTTCCAGGGGTACGGCGTCAATCCCACCGTCACCACGGAGGAGGAGCGCTTCTCCACCTTCTCCGTCGACACGGACTCCGCGTCGTACACGCTGACGCGGGCCTACCTGGAGCGCGGCAGCCTGCCTCATGAACAGGCCGTCCGCGTGGAGGAGTTCGTCAACACCTTCGACTACGGCTACACGCACCAGGGCAACGCCCCCTTCAGCGTCCAGGTGGAAGGCTTCCCGTCCCCCGTGCGCAAGGGCTACCACGTCATCCACGTCGGCGTGAAAGCCCGGGAGGTCCCCCGCGTGGCGCGCAAGCCGAGCCACCTCGTCTTCGTCATCGACGTGTCCGGCTCCATGAACCTGGAGCGCCGGCTGGGCCTGGTGAAGCGTTCACTGCACCTGCTCGTGAACGGGCTGGATGAGCGCGACCAGGTCTCCATCGTCGTGTACGGCTCCACCGCGCGCCTGGTGCTGGAGCCCACCAGCGCCGTGCACGCGCACATCATCCGCGCCGCCATCGACAGCCTGCACACCGAGGGCTCCACCAACGCGCAGGCGGGTTTGGAGATGGGCTATTCGCTCGCGGCCTCTCACCTCGTGGAGGGCGGCATCAACCGCGTCATCCTCTGCTCGGACGGCGTGGCCAACACCGGGCTCACCGACGCCAACAGCATCTGGGAGCGCATCCGCTCGCGCGCGGCGAAGGGCATCACCCTGTCCACCGTCGGCTTCGGCATGGGCAACTACAACGACGTGTTGATGGAGCGCCTGTCCCAGGTGGGCGAGGGCCACTACGCCTACGTGGACCGGATTGAAGAGGCGCACCGCCTCTTCGTGCGCGACCTCACCGGCACGCTCCAGGTCGTGGCCAAGGACGTGAAGCTCCAGATGGAGTTCAACCCGGAGGCCGTGTCCCACTACCGGCTGCTCGGCTACGAGAACCGCATGCTCACCCAGGAGCAGTTCGCCGATGACCGCGTGGACGCGGGCGAAATCGGCGCGGGCCACGCCGTCACCGCGCTCTACGAGGTGAAGCTCACCGAACCGTCCGCGTCCTTCGGCACGCTGCGCATCCGCTACAAGGCGCCGGAGGGTGGGGACTCGAAGCTCATCGAGAAGCCGCTGCCGTCGAGCGTCCTCCGCCCCGCCTACGGCCGCGCCACGCCGCCCACGCGGCTGTCCTATGTGGCCGCCGCCTTCGCCGAGAAGCTGCGCGGCTCCTACTGGGTGCGCACGCTCACCTACGACGCCCTGTTCTCACTCTGGGAGGAGCTTGGCCAACCGCTGAAGGCGCGCGAGGACGTGGCGGAGCTGGGCGCCCTCATCCACAAGGCCCGCGCCCTGGACCACCGCGCGGACCGCTTCGAGGCCTTCGCGCCCGTGAGCACCATGGACTTCGACCGCGTGCCCACCCTGCCCTGAGTCCCGCGCTCGCGCCTGGCGTGGCCCTTCCGCCAGGCGCGAGCCTCCAGTGCGTCCCTTCAAGGCGCCGTATCCAACCCCGCCGCGAAGAGCACGGACGCCTCCGCGAGCTTCACCGTCTCCTGCTGCTTCAGGTGAAGCACCCGCATGTCCTTGAGCGAGCGGAACGCGTCCAACAGCTCCAGGATGCCGCCGCGTCCCTCTCGATAGGCGTCCTCGGCCATCCGGCGCACCGTGGGCAGCCGCTCCACCACGTCGTGCTCCAGACGCGTCAACGCGCCCTTGCGGCCCTCCAGGACGGCGTGCGCCCGGGTCAGCTCCGCGCGGGCCTGGGCCACCTCCGCCTCCAGCGCGCGGGCCTCCGTCTGGAGCTCCGCGGACGCCCGGGCGATGGCGCCCTGGTTCCGGTCGAAGAGGGGCAGCGGCAACCCTACGCCCACCAAGGCGATGGTGCTCTGCTCGTTCCGGGTGAGCATGACGCCCGCCGCCACGGACGGCACCGGCAGCCGCTCCCTGCGCGCCACGTCCAGGCCGCCTCGTGCCACGGCCTGCCGCGCGCGTGCCGCCACCAGCGACGGCCGACGCTGCTGGGCGGACTCCCACAGGAGCGGCAGGTCGGGCAGGGACCCGGTGGGCCGCAGCGAGCCCTGCGCCCTCGGGTGCCACCCTTCAATGCCCAGCAGCGCGGCCAGCCGGCCGGAGGCGTCCGCCACGCTGACGCGCGCGTTCAGCACCTCCACCTCCAGCGCGCGGCTCTCCACCTCGATGCGCTCCACGTCGTACCGGCTGGAGTCACCCGCCGCGGCGCGCCCCTTCACCACCTTCTCCACGCGTCCCAGGTCCACCGCCGTCTCCTCCAGCACGCGCAGCTCCTCCTGGTTGGTCAGCAACGCCGCGAAGGCCTCGCGTACGGCCAGCGCCCGCTCCGCGATGGAGGCCTTCACGCGTGCCTGTTCGGCGGACACGTTGCGCTCCGCCAGCTCACGGCGCACGCCGCGCTGCCCGAAGAGGAGCAGGGGCTGCTCCAGCGACAGCTCGTGCACCACCGATGAGCCGGTGTTCACGCCCGCGGCCAGGAGCTGCGTGCCGTAGCTGAACGACGGGTTGGGCAGGATGCTCGCCTCCACCCGGTCCGCCGCCGCCACGTCGATGCGCGAGCGCTCCGCCGCGGTCCACGGGCTGCGCTCGTCCAGCAGCGACAGCACCTGCTCCAGGGTGATGCGCTCGGGCGGCGCCGCCTCGGACCGGTTCCGCTCCTCCAAAGACCCGGCCGCCTGGGTCTCAGACCGCAGCTGCGCCACTGCGAAGCGCTCCGGCGGAGGCACGTCGGACGGACGCTGCGCCTGCGTGACTCGGTCTGGCGCGACACGCTCCAGAGAAGGCGCCGCTGCCTGTTGAGCCCCGGCGCTCCCGGCCGCCAACGCGCCCAGGACGCCCCAGACGATGAACCGCTTCATTCCGTCACCTCCGCTTCGCCCTGAACGCCTTCCGTCACCAACGACAGCCATGGCGCTCCCTCTGTGCTGAAACCCCGGCTGGCGCCACACGGCTCCGTCTCCGGCACCGCCCAGTGCGCGCGCACCGGCATGAAGCGCCTCAGGCCGCCATTCGCTGACCGCACACCACTCCGCGGGACGGGCCCGCAGACGGTGTCGCGCCGAAGCAGCTCGATGCTCCACCGTCGCCGGGCCTTGCGGCCCGCCATGCCGCGCCTCGTGCCGCCACCACCGGGCATGACGCCGGGCGGTGACCAGCGGACTCGTGCCCCCATGAAGCGCCTCACGCCGCCACCCCCGCCGTGCCCTGCTCCGGGCCGTGGCCCTTCGGACCCAGGTGCTCCACACCGGCGTCCAGGTCCTCATCGTCCTCGTCGCCCCGAGAGCCCGTGGACGCGGCGTGCTTCCCGACGATGACGGCGTACAAGGCCGGCAGCGCGAACAGCGACACCAGCACCGCGGTCACCAGCCCGCCGATGATGACCACCGCGAAGGGCCGCTGCGTCTCGCTGCCCGCCCCGCTGGAGAGCGCCGCCGGCAGCAGCCCCAGCATCGCCAGCAGCGCCGTCATCAGCACCGCGCGGAAGCGGCTGGACGCGCCCGCCGGGAGCGCCACCCCCAGCGCCTCGCCCGCCTTGCGCCGGTCATCCACCGCGCTCACCACCAGCAGCGACGCCAGGCACACCTGCCCCAGCAGCGTGATGAAGCCCACCGCCGCGCTCACCGACAATGGGATTCCCGTGACGGCCAGCGCCAGCACGCCGCCGCACATCGCGAAGGGCGCCCCCGCCAGCACCGCGCTCGCGCTCCGCATGGAGCCCAGCGCCGCGTAGAGCAGCGCGAACACCACCAGGAAGGAGATGGGCACGATGACCGCCAGCCGGCCCAGCGCGCGCGCCTGGTTCTCGAACTCGCCGCCCCACTTGAGGAACGCGCCCTCCGGCACCGTCACCTCGCGCTCCACGGTGGCCATGGCCTCCTGGATGGTGGAGCCCATGTCGCGCCCCTCCACGTTGAACTTCAGCGCCAGCGTGCGGCTGTTCGCCTCGCGGTTGATGCTCGCGCGCCCCAGCGCCTTCTCCAGCCGCGCCACCTCGCGCAGCGGGACATGGCCGCCGCTGGCCGTGGGCACCAGGATGCCGCCGATGCGCGCCTCGTCATCACGCTCCGTGCCCGGCAGGATGACGCGCACCGGGACGGGCCGCTCCTGCTCCCACAGCTCCGTCACCACCCTGCCCCCCAGGGCCGTCTCCACCAGGTCCTGCGCGGTGGACACGTCGATGCCGGCCCGCGCCAGCGCGGGGCGGTCCAGCACCACCTGGAGCTGCGGCACGCTGGAGTCGCGGTAGAGCCCCAGGTCCACCACGCCCTCCACCTTCTGGAGCGACGTGACGGCCTGCTCCAGCGTGCCGCGCATGGCCGCCAGGTCCGTGCCGAAAATCTTCAGCACCACCTTGCCGCGCACGCCGCTGATGGCCTCCTCCACGCTGTCCTTGATGGGCTGCGAGAAGTTGAAGCTGACGCCCGGAATCTCCAGCAGCGAGGCGCGCATCTCCCGCACCAGCCGCTCCTTGTCCCAGCCCTCGCGCCACGTCTCCTCGGGCGCGAAGCGGACGAACGTCTTGCCCATGTTGACGGCCTCGTTGTCCGTGCCGTCCTCCGGGCGGCCCTGCTCGACGAGCACCTCCTTCACCTCCGGGAAGTCCAGCAGCCTGCGCCGCACCTCCAGGAGGAGGTCCGCGCCCTTGCCCAACGAGATGCTGGCTGGCATCTCCACGAAGACGTTGATGTCGCCCTCGTCCAGCTCCGGGAGGAACTCGCTGCCCACCCGCGAGCCCACCACGCCGGTGACGAGCACCAGCGCCGCCATGCTCGCGAACACCAGCGTCTTGCGCGGCATCAGCCACGTCACCGCGCGGGCGTAGCCTTCCCGCAGCGTGCTCAGCAGCTTCGGCTCCTTCACCTCCGCGTCCTGAGGCCGCAGCAGCAGCGCGCACAGCGCGGGCACCACCGTCAGCGCGAAGACGAGCGCCCCCACCAGCGCGAAGCTGTACGTCAGCGACAGCGGCCGGAAGATGCGGCCCTCCACGCGCTCCAGCGTGAAGACGGGGATGAGCGCGGCGATGATGATGGCCATCGCGAAGAACGTCGGCCGCGCCACGTCCAGCGCCGAGCGCAGGATGAGCCCCAGCAGCTCCTTGCGCCGCCGGGGCCGCTGCACTCCGGCTTCGTGCAGCACGTTCTCCACCAGCACCACCGCGCCATCCACCAGGATGCCGAAGTCGATGGCCCCCATGGAGATGAGGTTCGCGGGCAGGCCCACCATCTTCAGGCCAATGAAGGCCGTCAGCAGCGCCAGCGGGATGACGGACGCGACGATGAGCGAGCAGCGCAGGCTGCGCAGGAACAGCCACGCCACCGCCACCACCAGCAGCGCGCCGTGCAGCAGGTTGTGGTGCACCGTGGACAGCGTGTGCCCCACCAGGTCGTTCCGGTCATAGAAGGGCTCGATGCGCATGCCCTTGGGCAACACCCGCGCGTTCAGCTCCGCCACCTTGGCGTGCACGCCCTCCAGCACCGTGCTGGGGTTCTCCCCCCGGCGCAGCAGGACGACGCCCTCGGTGACGTCCATGTCCAGGTTGTGGCTCACCGACCCCCGGCGCGGCGTGTGCGACGCCACCACCCGCGCCACGTCGCCCACCGTCACCGGCGTGCCGTCCTCGCTCTTGAGGACGATGCCCTGCACGTCCCGCGCGCCGCGCAGGTAGCCCACGCCGCGGATGAGCAGCTCCTGGTCGCCCTGGCGCAGGAAGCCGCCGCCCACGTTGCGGTTGGAGCGCTCCAGCGCCTCGGTGACGTCCGCCAGCGTCAGCTCGTGCGCGAGCAGCCGCGACGGGTCCACCTGGACGTGGAACTCCTTGAGGAAGCCGCCCAGGCTGAGCACGTCCGCCACGCCGGGCACCTGGCGCAGGTGCCGCGCGATGTTCCACTCCATCTCCGAGCGCGTCTCGGTGAGCGTGTGCCGGTCGCTCAGCACGCGGAACTGGTAGATCTTCCCCAGCGGCGTGGCCTCGGGCGCCAGCCGCACGTCCGCGCCGTCCGGCATGTCCGCGTTGGACATGCGCTCCCCGACGATGGTGCGCGCCTTGAACGGGTCCACGCCGTCATCAAAAGTCAGGAAGATGAGCGACAGCCCGAACAGGCTCTCGCTGCGCATCTGCACCATGCCCGGCGTGCCGTTGAGCGCGCGCTCCAGGGGCACCGTCACCTGCCGCTCGATTTCCTCGGGCGCCAGCCCGGGCATCTGCGCGATGACGTTCACCTGGAGGTTGGTGACATCCGGAAACGCCTCCACCGGCGTTTCGAGGTAGGCCTTCACACCGAAGAGGCCAATGCCCAGCGTCAGCAGCAGGACGGGCAGGCGGCTCCGGACACAGAACGCGATGAGTGCTCGCAACATGGGTAGGGGTCCTCGCCGCGCCTAGAGAAGCTGGTCCGCCGCGCCATCCAGCAGCAGCGCGCCCCGGGTGACGACCTGCTCTCCGGGTGACAGGCCCGCGATGATCTGCACCCGCCCCTCCACCGGCTGCGCCACGACGACGGGCCGCCGCACATAGGTGCCCGCGTCCTGCTGCACGTACACCACCGACTCCTTGCCGTTGCGCAGCAGCACCGCCTCCACCGGCAGCGTCAGGCTGGCGTCCGGCGCGTCGATGCGCACGCGTCCGAACATGCCGGGCCGCAGCCCCTGCGCCTGCGTGTCCAGGGTGATGCGCACCGGCGCCGTCCGCGAGCCGCCCGCCACCACCCCGCCCACCGAGTCCACCG
>NZ_JABXEP010000014.1:0-80683 GCF_013372605.1 Myxococcus sp. AM009 | reverse complement strand
CTTGTCCCCCACCCCGCCCCATTCTATTTTCCTTGAATTCACCGAACAGGGTCGTGACATGCGCGCTCGACACCGCGGGTGGTTTCCCCGGTTGATGTTGACGTTCCTGGCCGCCGCCTGCGCCCGCCCGCCTCCCGCGCGGCACCGTTCCCTGCACGCCTGCGAGTCTCCTGGAACGCGCTGCTGGGACTTCGAGGAGGGCCGCATCCCCGACGGCTGGACGCCCCACCGCGACGAGTTCAGCGGCAAGCTGCTCGTGGACGACACCCGCGCATATCGGGGCCGGTACGCCCTCCATGCCCGTCAGCTCGTCGGTGGCACGGAGGGAAGCCAAGGGGGGCCCAAGAAGACGCTCCGCTTCGAGCTGCCCGCCCACTTCGGCCCCGTGCTGTGGGGCCGCGTCTACGTCTACACGTCCCCCGCGCGCCCCATGTCCCACGCGGGCCTCTTCAATGCCCGCTACCCCAGGCCCGGCCAGGCGGGCGGGGCCCTGGACACGCTCGACTGGTACGAGGTCGCCACGTACCGGCAGCGCTACATGGCCATCTGGCACCCACCCGAGCCGCCGGGGTTCCCCGAATGGGTGCGGGTGTCGGACACCCCGCTCGTACTCGACGAATGGGCGTGTCTGGAATGGCTCTTCGACGGCGCCAATGGCACGCAACCGGAGGCCGCCGAGCCGCGCGTCTGGCTCAACGGCACCGAGCTTCAGTGGCCTGAGACCTTCGTCTTCTCCGATCCACCGACCCAGGAGCGACCGGTGCGCGAGAAGGTCAGCGACTTCACCGTGCTCGAGGTCGGCGTGTTCCTCTACCAGGGGCTCCCCGTGCCCACTGACTGGTGGATGGACGAGCTCGCCGTGGGCCCGCGGCGCATCGGCTGCGAGTAAGCGCGCTGGACCTGGCCGGCTGAATGGGGCATGCGTGAGGCCCACCCGGGGCCCCACCTGGCCCGGCCATCCCGCGAGAGGAGTCCATGCGAGCCTGCCCGTGCTGCAGGGAGGTGCTGACCGCCGGCATCCTGGGTCTGGGCGTCCGCCGCCTCGCGGGAAGCTGCGAGGTTTGCGGCGACAGGGTCTGTCAGGTGTGCCTGAGCACGCAGGTCCTGGAGGCCGGTGACTTCCAGCAACGCCCGGTGGCGCCCGGCCACGCGAACCGGAAGGCCCGGGGCCGCGTCTGCCGCGCCTGCTGGTGGGAGCACCTGACGGAGCGAGGCCTCAAGCCCCCCTTCCCCGCCCCGCCTGGACAGCGCGAGCGAGCCGCCCACGCGGCGAGGTCATCCTGCCAGCACCCGGATGTCACGCAGGCCATGGGCTTCTGCCCCGGCTGCGGCGACGAAGTCGAATGGAAGGCCGAGCACGGCAACCCCGTCTGCGTGGCGTGCGAGGCGCCCTCGCACCCGCGCTTCAATCACTGCTGGGCCTGTGGCGAGCCCTTCGACGAGGCCAACGCGCCCGAGCCCGTGGCCCAGGGCTACCGGCTTGAGTTCGACTGCGACGCGGACGACTGCACCGGGAAGCTGGCGTGGCTGATGCCCTGCTGCCCGTGGTGCGGAGAAGCGAAGCACTGGGAGCCCGCGAGCGGCGGCGGCCTGGAGTGCACGGAGTGCGAGCACCGCCTGGACCGCGCCTGGGCCCACTGCGTGCGATGTGGCGAAGAGGCCCCCCTGCCAGACGACTGTCTCCGGTGCGGCCAGGACCTGGACGACGCCCCCTCCGCCGCGCGCTGTGAGTCCTGTCGCAACATCGTGTGTGGGGACTGCTTCGACACACGCGTCGTTCCCTCCGCCTCCGGTGAGCCCCAGGAGCAGCTCCTGTGCGCCACCTGCGGCGTGGGCTTCGACCGGCCCGCGCCTCCCGTCGAGCCTCCCGTCGAGGGAGAGGAAGAAGCCAAGGCCGACGACACCACCGAGGAAGCCGACGACGCGGACGACTCGCCAGTCGCGGAGCCTGAGCCTGTGGCGTCTGCTTGGGAGGTGCTGGGCGTCACGCCCGACACTCCGCTCGCGGATGCACGGCGGGCCTATTTGTCGCTGGTGGCCCAGTACCATCCAGACAAGGTCGCGCAGCTCGGCCCCAAGCTGCAGGCCCTGGCGCAGGAGGAAACGCGCAGGCTCATCGAAGCCTGGGAGTACGTTCGCAGGAAAACTTCGGACACAGGTAAAACTTAGCTTCCTTGAAGCTCCAGCCGTGCTCCCGCCGACAACCTCGCGTTGAGCGGCGATGACAGGAGCCACGGGATGAAGACGAATGGGATGACGTGGGACGCGGCGCTGTTGTCGGTGGCCATCCTGCTGGGTGCGTGGGGCGGCGCCGTCGAGGACACGGAGGCGCTCACGCCGGACGCGCTCGAAACCGAGACATCCGAGCTGAACTCGCCCGTCTATGACAGGGCGCGGGCCTTCGCCGCCGCCAATCCCAAGCGGGCGGTGGCACGCCTCCGCCGACCGGTGGTGGCCTGCCGCATACGACGACGGAGTACGACGGCATCCCCGGCCCCAACACGTACAAGGCCGAGCACAAGCTTTGCGGCTACGCGGTGAACCGCGCGTTCTGACGCGGCGTCCGCGGTCCCCGGCGCGAGGCCGGACCTCACCCGGTCCGGTCCTCGTGCCGTCCAGGTTCAGGCGCGAGAGGACGGCTGCACGTCCGCGCCCGCGCGAATCTTGTCGGAGCGCTCCCGCAGCTCGCGCCACGAGTCCTCGTAGTCCTTCTTCAGCTTCGACCAGTTCTCGCCGTGGCTGCTCATCAACCGGCGGAGCGCGGACTCCGTGTCATGGAGCGAGCGACGGATGAACTCGAGCTCCTGCCGCGTGAGCCGTGAGTCCTCGGCCCGGGACTGCGCGGCGGACGCTTCCCAGCCATCCACCTGCGCGCCAAGCGCTCGGAGCTCCGCCTCCCGCTTGCGCTCGTAGGCGGCACGGACGAGCGCCATCTTCGCTTCCATCTCGATGACAGCCTGGTTGGTGTCGTCGTAGGACTTCCGGAGCTCGACCTTGCCCTGGTCGAAGTTCTGCGTCTGCCGCTTGCCCAACTCATCCAGCTTGAGGCGGAACTTGTCGAAGACGCGGCGAATCGCGGACATGTCCTTGAGCTCGTCGCTTGCCTGGCGGACGTCTGCCTGCGCCTCCGTTTCGGCGATCCGGGCGTCGAGCCTCCGCTTCTCCGCATCCATCTGCTTCACGTAGGCCTCTTGCTCCGTCATGACGCGTGTCTCCTTCCGCGCGACCTTCCGGGCGCGGCGCTGTGCTGACGTCATGCATGAGGGCTCACCCCCATGGACGCACACAGTGCGGCGGCCGAGGCCCAGGCGCCCGGCTCGCCGGGCCAGCCGAGGAAGGAGCGCGCTCCTGGCGGTCAGTGGGCCTGGAGGTGCGCCACGGCGGCGTCGAACAGCGCGGCGACGTCCGGGTCGCGCTCCCGCCAGTGCGCCGCGACTTCCTGGAACCGCGCTATCCACTCCGCCTCGGTGCGAGGACTCTCGGGCGCGTTGAGCACCTGGAAGAAGAACGAGGTCGCCCCGGCGCCGCTCTCCGGAACGGTCGCCGCGAGCGCGCCCAGGAAGTCCGTCAGCGCCGCGGCATCCATGCCCGTCTGGCTCATGAAGTCGCGCAGGCGCTCCATGGAGAAGCCATTGCCAGACTCCTGGGTGAACAGGTCCGGAGACGTCCGGCTGAGCTCCACGAGCTGGCTGGCGGTGAAGCCCAGGTCCTTCAACTCCGTGAGCCTTTCGGGCGTCGTGTCATCGCTGAGCAGCGGCGAGTTGGCCTCCGCAAGCGCCACGATCTGTTCGTAGTCCAGGCCCATGGCGGCCAGCTGCTGCAGGCGGCCGTCGGGAGCCCCAGCCAGCCGCTTCGCCGTCTCCGGCGGTACACCCGCGCTGATGAGGAACGCCTCACGCGCCTCGCGGCGGTCGCTCTCGCCTTCAATGGCGCCCTGCCACAGGGCGCTGCCAATCACCATGGCACCGCCCACCACCCACCCCACGGGACCACCGAAGGCAATCACCGCGCCGCCCACAGCCTGGAGCCCGAGCGCCGCGCCCATCTCCGCGTTGCCATTGGCGAAGGCGTGGATGGAGCGCACGACGTCAATGCCGACACCGAACCGGGCGAGCACCTTGCCACCGACGTTGTCGATCCACGACGCGACGGACGTGTTGCCCACCATCTTCGCGGCCACCGCGGCGATCTCCGGCCCGATGCCCACCGCGTCGGAAGCCAGCTTCAGCGCATCCCCCAGGTCCTCGGGCACCTCCATGCTCTGGGCGAAGCTGAAGGTCGCCAGCCCCAGCGCGACGCCGCCGAAGGCGCTGAGCAGCCGGCTGTCGCCGATGAGGTCCTGGATTTTCCGCAGCCCGTCCTGGAACGCGGCCTGGGCCGCTGGACCGGTGGTGGGCGCGCTCGTGAGGAGCGTGTCGAGCTCACCGAGCACCTGCTGGAACTTCGACTCGTCGAGTCCGAACAACGCCGCGTACTTGCCAATGGGGCCCTGCAGGAGGACCCGCGCCGACGCGGTGTCTCCGCGCGCCATCAGCTCCGCGGCGTGATTGCCAAGCGCCTGGACCCACACCGTGGCCGCGCCCTGGGCGAAGTCAGGACTGTTCTCCGCGAGGGTCAGCGCGTGGTCGATCAACCCCGGCTGGTCCGGGTTGGCGCTGGCGACCATGTCCTGGAAGAACTGGCTCCCCGCGCGGGTCATCCCCAGGGCTTGCGACGAGTAGAGGATGCGCTCGGCGTGGTTGTCGTAGGCCTCGTTGCCCGCGCGCATGAAGTTCGCGTCGATGGAGGTGGCCGCGCCCGTCAGCAGGCCGCCCAGCTGTTCGAACCGGGCGAAGACCTCCGCGTGCTGCTGCATGAAGGTGTCGAGCGCCGCCTGACGCTGTTCGTCCGTCATCGCCGGCCCCATGTCCTGGAGCCAGAGCGCGAGCTGCTGCTGGAGTTCGGCGACCTCTTCGGCCACCTGTTCGAACTCACCCTCCGCGGCGACCAACCCCTGCATCGCGATGTTCCGCACATCACTGGCCACCACCTCGCCCTGGGCGGCGGTCAGGGACGCGTCCAGGGCAATGGCGAAGCCCAGTCCGGACGAATCCGCCATGGGCTGGGACGTCCCTGTGACGGACCGGAGGGTGTCCAGGAACGTGAGGTTGACCGGGTTGCTCGGGTAGCCACGCGCAATCGGGTCGGTCAGCAGGCGTGACTGCGACCCCATCGCGTCGCCCAGGCGAACCAGGCTCTGCAGACCGGCCCGGTACGCTTCGCGCTGCTCGTAGGGCGGCTCGTACCGCGCGAAGGACTCCAACATGCGCTGCACGTCGGGATGCGACAGCAGCGCCTCACGGTACTCCGGCGACGCCGTGGCCAGCATCCGCTCGAGCTCGACGGCGGCGGCCGCCGGGTCCTGCGCGGCCCCGAGCGTCGCCACGTCCGCGGTGACCTGCTGCTGCTGCGACAGCGCCAGCGGAGCGCCGAACAACTCCGTCTGCAACTGGGCATCCAGGCGGATGGCGGCGGCAGCGTCCTGGACATTCTCCGCCTGCGGGTACGGCGGCGGCTTGTTCTCCGCCAGCGCCAGGGCGTTCGCCTCTCGCATGGCCCGCAGCGCGGCGTCGGCGTCCTGGGCCACCGTGTCGGGATTGCGCCCCACCGCCGTGCGCGCATCCTCCGCACGAGCCTGGGCCTCCGCGGCATCCGCCGGAGGTGCATCCATCGCGCCGTCCTCCGCGAGGAGCGGCTGCGCGCCCATCGTGAGCGGCGCCTGCGCCAGACGCGCCGCTGCCAGCGGCTGGCCTCGAAGCGCGTGGCTGGCTGGAATCAGGGCGGCGCGCGCCTGCATCGCCGCCGTGGGCCGCGGCACGTCGAAGCCCGTGAGGTTCAGGGGCGCGGACGCCGCGCGCTCGAAGGTGCTCCGCGCCGGGGGCGCGGACTGCTGCTGCGTGGGCCTCGGCGGCTCACGCGGCGTGACAGGCTTCGGCTTCGGCGGTGGCGTGGACCCCGTCTTCGAGCTGCGCATGGCTGTCCCCTTTTGAATTCCCTTGAATGCATGAATACCACAATGACTGTCAGGGCGAGGCGCCACGCCGCGTCAGGGGCGCCATGCCGAAGCTGAACCAGATCATCGCCGTCGAGAAGGGCGTCAAGAACCGCTCCCAGCAGGAGCTGACGCAGGCCCACCACGACCTCCAGAAGCCGCAGCTGCTCAGCGGCATCTCCCGCACGTATCAGCCCCGCGACGAGGAGGGTGAGCGCTTCCCCCCCGAATCCACCCGCGTGCAGGTGCGCACGCAAGACGTCCTCAAGAAGACGCAAGAGATTCTCACCCGGCTCTTCGACGTCACCGCGACCAAGGACCTCACCAACTGTCACGCGAAGGCGGACGTGCGGGTGGATGGCAGGGTCCTGCTGAAGGGTGTCCCCGCCACCTATCTCCTCTTCCTGGAGAAGCAGCTGGTGGACCTCCACACCTTCGTGATGAAGCTGCCCACGCTGGACCCGTCGGAGTCGTGGGTTCCCGACCCGGCGCAGGGCCTGTGGGCCACCGAGCCCGTGCAGACGGCGAAGACGAAGAAGGTCCCCCGCAACCACGTGAAGTCCGAGGCCACCGAGAAGCACCCGGCCCAGGTGGAGGTCTATTACGAGGACATCGTCGTCGGCTACTGGAAGACGGTGAAGTTCTCCGGAGCCCTCCCCGCCACGCGCATGAATGACCTGCTGGAGCGCGTGGAGAAATTGCAGCAGGCCGTCAAGTTCGCCCGCGAAGAGGCGAACGCCGTCGAGGTGGAGGAAATGAAGGCCGGCGAGGCCCTCCTCGGCTACCTGTTCGGCTAGACTCACGGCCGCAGACCTTTTGGAGTCCAGACTCAAACTCAGCAGCAGCTTCACGCCGAGCGTTCTCCGGCCGTCCCCCAGTGCAGGTTCGAGCCCTGCCCCCGCCATTCAGCACCACCTGCGGCGGGGTAGCCCAATCACGGTAGAGGCAGGCGGCACCACGAGCGCGCGAAGCACCCCAAACTCAAGTTCCCACTCCAGACTCAGCATTCGCTGTCGCAGGCCCGATCAACCGTTCCCGCCCCCTCCCTCGTGATGCTGGTGCAATTCCAGCCCGCCGCTCCACTCCACCTTGCGCGGCGGTCGTTCAATCGCAGGACCCGAGGTCTCAACCGCAGGCGGGAACTTAAACGTGCGGGTCTCATCCATGGCAGCACCCCGAGCCCGGGCAGGAGGACACCCTGCTCGGGCTCACTTCTTTCCAGCGGCGCGGCGGGACTTGACGCGCCTGGGCGGGAGCGCTCGGATGCGCCCCCATGAACCGGCTGCTGACCCGCGCTGAAGCGTCGAACTACACGCAAACGTCCCTTCACTCCGACGTGCTGGCCTTCGTGGACGCGCTCTGCGCCCGCACGAAGCTCGCCCGCCGGGTGGACTTCGGCCTGAGCGGCGAGGGCCAGCCCCTGGCGGCGTTGGTGGTGAGCGACCGCGGCTGCTTCACGCCCGAGCAGGTGCGCAAGCAGAAGAAGGTCGTGGTGATGGTGGAGGCCAACATCCACGCGGGCGAAGTCGAAGGCAAGGAGGCCGTGCTCGCGCTCGCGCGCGACCTCACCCTCTCCCGACTGGGGCAGACGCTGCTCGACAAGGTGTGCCTGGTGCTGGTGCCCGACTTCAACCCCGACGGCAACGACCGCATCAGCCCGAACAACCGGAAGCTCAACCTCCAGGACCTCGAGGGACAGGTGAACCCCGAGGGCGGCGTGGGCACCCGCTACACGGGAGAGGGCTGGAACCTCAACCGCGACAGCACGAAGCAGGAGGCCCCGGAGACGCGCGCCATGGCCGCGTTGCACCAGACCTGGTGGCCCCACGTCTTCATCGACTGCCACACCACCGACGGCAGCATCCACGCCTTCGACCTGACGTTCGACACGTCCCATTCCAACGAGCCGCTCTTCTCCAAGCTGCGCGCCTACAACCGGGGCCTGCTGGAGCGCGTCGCCAAGGCCGTGCAGGGCCGCCACGGCTTCGACAGCTTCTGGTACGGCAACTACAAGGACGAAGGCGACCCGCGCTCGGGCTGGCACACGTACCCGGCGCTGCCGCGCTTCGGCAGCCACTACCGGGGCCTGCTCGGCCGGCTGGACGTGCTGCTGGAGACGTACAGCTACATCGACTTCCCGCGCCGCTGCGCGGTGATGCGCGCGTGGCTGCTGGAGCTCTTCCGCGACGCGGCCCGGAACGCCGCCACCTACCGCGCCATCACCGACGAGACGCAGGCGGACATCATCGCGCGGGGCAAGGCTCCCGACGTGGAGACGCTCGTCGGCATCAACTACGGCGTGGCCACGCGCGATGACAAGGGCGCGCTGGCGTTCGAGTACCCCGCGTACGCCCGGCCCGGGGACACGGCGAACATCCTCGCGTTCGACGAGGCGAGCATCACCGCGCGGCGCTACCCTGGTAAGCGCAAGCGCACCTACACGATGCCGCACCACCGGACCTTCGTCCCCACCCAGTCCGTGAGCACCCCGGAGGCCTATCTGGCCCCCGCGGAGCTCGCGCCCCGACTGGAGGGCCATGGCATCCAGTTCGAGCGGCTGCCCAAGCCCCGGCCGATCACGGTGGACAGCTACCGCGTGGCCCGGCGCGAGGAGACGTTCAGCCCCGACGTGGCGGCGAATGTGCCGCCGCCCGGCGAGGCCGAGGTGCCGCTCAGCCAGAAGCCCAAGCCGGTGCGCTTCGAGACGGTCCTCACGGTGGCCCCGGAGCGCGCCACGCGCGAGTTCCCCGCGGGGACGCTCTACGTGCCCACGGCCCAGCGCGCCGGAACGCTCGCCGTGTACCTGCTGGAGCCCCACTCCGATGATGGCTTCTGCCGCTGGCAGTTCCTCGACGGCGCCATCACCCCGGGTGAGCTGTACCCGGTGCACCGCGTGGTGGGCTCCGCCACCGCGCCGAAGAAGGCGGAGTAACCTTGGCCGGCGGGGCAGCGCGCCGGGCGCTCAGCGGCGCCGGCTGGGGGGACGCCGGTCGTCACGGACTTCCCGCCGGGACTGGTTCAGCTCCCGCTCCGCCACCTGGATGAGCTCCAGGATGAGCGTGCGCTTGTAGCTCAAGGCCCCGGGCTGACGCAGTCCCTCGATTTCGTCGAGCTCGCGGGCAATGGCCTTCCGTGTCCGCAGCGCGGCGTGCTCGGCGCGCAGGTCGCTCCGAGCTTCGGCGGCGGAGGCCCGGCCCCACTGGGCCGCCCGGGGTCCGCCCCACTGGGCCACGCGCGCATCCCGCCGGGACCGCCGCGACTGCGCCCAATCCTTGGACAGCTCCCGCTCGCTCTCCGCCAGCTCGGCACGGAGCAGCTTGCGCAGACTGACCTCCACGTTCGCCATCCGCTGTTCGCTCCGGCTGCTCCACGCGGCATCGAAGCGGGCCAGCAGTTTCCGCAGGTCCTCCACGTCGCGGCGGTCATCGCGCAGCTCGCTCCGCTCCACGCGCGTGGGACGGGGGCCGTAGCCCTGGGCCTGGGCACTGCCAGTGAGGAGAAGGGCTGCGACCAGCGCGGAAGCGATGCGGTTCATGGGGTGCGTCCTCGTGAGCTCAGGGCCCGCCGTCGTGTTCATGAGGACAGACGCATGCTCCGCGGATCTATTCAGTACCCATCACCCCGCGGTGGGCGGCGAACTGTGCGACACCACACACCTCTCCCGGCACGCCGTCGCACGTTGGGGATTCCGTTCGGGTGAATCCAAGCCCATCTTCCTGGAATGGAACCCAGCAGCGCGTCAGGACGACCGAAGGAGGACGCGCCAGTGCGCGCCACCATCCTCAACGTCAATGACACGCCCGCCATCCTCTACCTCACGGGCCGCATCCTCACGAACGCGGGCTATCACGTCGTGGAAGCCACCAGCGGAACGGAGGCGCTCCGGCTGGCGAGCGGGCGCCCGGACCTGGTGCTGCTGGACGTGCACCTGGCCGACATCGACGGCTACGAGGTCTGCCGGCGCCTTCGGGGGCAGGAGGAGACGCGCGACCTGCTGATCGCACACCTGTCCGCCGTCTCCGTCCGCCGCGAGGACCGGCTCCGCGGGCTGGCCCAGGGGGCGGACGCCTACTGGACGACGCCCCTGGGCGACGACGAGCTGCTCGCCAATATCGAAGCACTGCTGCGGCTGCAGACACGGGCCCAGGCGGCGGTGCAGCTCCGCGACGAGTTCCTCGCCATCGCGGCCCACGAGCTGAGGACACCGCTCACCGCGCTGCGGCTCAACCTGGAGCGCGTGCTCCACCACCTGGCCCGCACGCCGGGCGATACGGTGTCCCGGAAGACCGTTGAAGCCAGCACCGCACCCGCGCTGCGTCAGTTGGTCCGAATGCAGCAGCTTCTGGACACACTGTTGGATGTGTCCCGGGTGGGAAACCGGAGGATGCGCCTCCATCTGGAGATGATGGACCTGGCCGAGGCCGCGCGCGACGTGGCGCAGCGGCTGGCCATGCATGCCCGGGCAGCCGGCGTGGAGCTGACGCTGGCCCTGCCTGAGCGGCCCGCGCTGCTCGCGGGAGACAGGCTCCGGCTGGAGCAGGTCATCAGCAACCTTCTCACCAATGCCTTTCGCTACGGCGACGGCAAGCCCGTCCGCCTCATGGTGGAGGAACATCCGGACGTCCTCCGGATTCGCGTCAGGGACCAGGGCATTGGCATCGCGGCGCAGGACCTGGCCCGCATCTTCAACCGCTTCGAGCGCGCGGTCACCACCGCGGGCACGGAGGGGCTGGGCTTGGGGCTCTACATCGCCCGGGAAATCGTCGCCGCGCACGAAGGAACACTCACCGTGGAGAGCCAGCCGGGCGAAGGCTCGACGTTTCAAGTCACGCTGCCCCGTCACCGGGTGGAAGCGTACTGACCGAAAGGAAGGCGTGTCGTGTCGTCAGGGGAAGACGGTGGAAGCGAGCGCAAGGCGATGCCAGCCCGGTTGGAGACCGGCGTACGCCGGCTCGACTTCATCACCAAGGGCGGCCTGATCCAGGGCGCATCCTACGCGGTGCTGGGCCCTCCCGGCTCGGGCAAGACGTTGTTGGCGCACCAGATTGCCTTCTGGCATGTCAAGCATGGCGGCAAGGCGCTCTACGTGACGCTGCTCACGGAGTCCCACGCGCGCATGCTGGCGAACCTGGAGGCGATGTCGTTCTTCGACGCGTCCGTCATCCCCGACAAGCTCCACTACATCAGCGCCTATCACCAGTTGGAGACCGAGGGCCTCAAGGGGCTCCTGGAGTTGGTGCGGCGCGCGGCCCGGCAACACCAGGCCACGCTGCTCATCATGGACGGCATGGACGCGGCGAAGGAGTTCGCGCGCGGCGACCTGACCTACAAACGCTTCCTGCAGGAGCTGCAGACCTTCATCGGCATCATCGGCTGCACGACGATACTGCTGTCACCTCACTTCGCCAGAGACATGCCCCCGGAGACCACGGCGGTGGATGGCGTCTTCGAGCTGTCCCTCTGGCTGTCGGGACCGCGTGCCGTCCGCGAGCTGGTCGCGCTCAAGTTCCGGGGCAGTGACTCCTTGCTCGGCAAGCACGAGCTCGAAATCTCCAACCGGGGCATCATCATCCACCCTCGCACCGAGGTGCTGTTCTCCAATCCCCAGGAGAAGGAAGAGGGGCAGCGCAGCCGGATGGCCTTCGGGGTTCCTCGCCTGGACAAGTCCCTCCACGGCGGCCTCTTGTCGGGGTCCACCACCCTGCTGCTGGGCGCTCCCGGCACGGGCAAGACGCTGCTGGGCCTGCGCTTCCTCCTGGAGGGCGCCAGACAGGGACAGCCCGGTGTCTACTTCGGCTTCTACGAAACGTCCCAGCGGCTCATTGAAAAAGCCGAGGGCGTGAGCATGGGCGACTTCAAGAAGTACGTGGACGCGGGGCTCATCGAAATCCAGTGGCAGCCGCCGCTGGAGCACAACCTGGACGCGCTCGCCGAGCGGCTGCTGGAGCGCATCCAGGAGCGCAAGGTGAAACGGCTGCGGCTCTTCGTCGACAGCATCGCGGGCTTCCGCTCGGCGTCCGTCTACCCAGAGCGGATGAGCCGCTTCTTCTCCGCCCTGTCCCACCAGCTGCGGATGCTGGACGTCACCACCGTCTACTCCGATGAGACGGCCCTCTTCTCCCCGAACGTGGACGCCCCGCAGCCAGATGCCACCGCGTACGTGGAGAACGTCATCCTGCTGCGCTACGTGGAGCTGCGCTCCCAGCTCTACCGGCTGATCTCCATCATGAAGATGCGGGAGAGCCAGTACGACAGCGGCATCCGGGAGTTCTCCATCACCGACAAAGGCATCACCGTCGCGGAGACCTTCGAGAGCGCCGAGGCCGTGCTCACCGGCCATGCCGTGGTGAGGGGAGCACGGCCCAAGGCCAAGGCCAAGAGAAAGCCGCCCATGGGCGCCAAGGCGGCGGCGAAGAAGGCGGCCCGGAAGCCCAAGCGGAAGCCCGCGGGGCGGAGGCCCTCATGAAGACGATTCTGGTCGTCGACGATGAGAGGGACATCGCGGAAGCGGTGAAGTCCATCCTCGAGGACGAGGGCTACCGGGTCGTCACCTGCTCGAATGGCCGTGAGGCACTCGACTGTCTGAAGGACGCGCGTCCAGACCTGGCCATCATCGACATCATGATGCCGGTGATGAATGGCTTCGAGACCATCCGGGCCATCCGCAGCTCGCGGGAGTTCGCGTCGCTGCCGGTGCTCATCATGAGCGCCATCGACCCGTCGGTGCGGCCGCCCGACTACGACTGGGCGGGGTTCCTCAAGAAGCCTTTTTCGCTCGAACGCCTGCTGGAGCAGGTGCACCAGCAGCTGCCGCCCGTCCGGACGCCAGCGTGATGACGTTGCCCTCCGTCTACTCCTTGCGCAGCAGCACGAACTCCACGCGGCGGTTCAGCTCGCGCCCGCGGGGCAGCAGGTTCGGCGCCTTGGGCCGGGTGTCGCCCAGGCCCACGGTTTCGATGCGCGACGCCTCCAGTCCCGCGGCGACCAGGGCCTTGGCCACGGCGTCGGCGCGCGCCTCGGACAGCGTCTTGCGGGCGGCGGCGGCGGGGCGTTCGCGGTTGTCGGTGTGCCCTTCGATGCGGAGCCGGAGCTTCTCGTCCCGCACGAACATGTCCATCAACAGGGCCAGCCCCGCGGTCGTTCCCTTGCGCGGCGCGGCCTGCTTCTCCGCGAAGCGCGGCGCGCGCGGCAGCTCCACCACGTCCTTCTTCAGGCGCACCTTCTGGGACTTCTTCACCGGCGCCTTCGCCAGGGTGAAGGACACCGTGGGCACCGCCTCCCGGGAGAGCGTCACCTTTCGCGTCTGCGCCAGGTAGCCCTGGGACAGGACGTCCAGCCAGTACTCCCCAGGCGGCAACATGACCTCCACCGGCTTGCGCGCCTTGCGGTCCACCATCACCCGCCGCGGCGCCCCCGAGGTGGACTTCACGTACACCGTGGCCGCGACGGGCCGCTTCCCCGCCAGCACCTTCAGCAGCAGCTTCGCGGGCGCCACCGGCCCCTGCTCCGGCGCCTCCACCGTCTTCACCGGCGCGGCCACGGGCGGCGTCGGTGAGATGGGGCTCGTCACGGGCGGCGGGGGTGGCTTCGCGGGCGCCCGCGCCACCGGTACACCCGCGTCCGGAACATCCGGAATGGCCACGTCCGCCAGGGCGGCCGTCATCTCCGCCTTCACGTCATGGGACAGCTTCAGCTTCAGCCGGGGATCCGGCGCGGTGGGGTTGATGGCGGGAAGCACCCGCACCCGCGCCCGAAGGCCGCGCTGCACCTGCACCGTCACCGACGCCGTCAGCTTCCAGAGGAAGCCGCTCTCCTCGCTGAAGAGGTTCCAGGACTCGTTGGCGTAGGTGACGTGCGAGACGAGCGTGTAGGAGCCCTCCTCCACGGTGAGCACCGCGAGCCGATGCACCCCGGGGCCGTTGAGCTTGTCCAGGCCGGGGATGGCCAGAGGCTGGCCGTTGACGAGGAAGTCCGCCTCCACCAGCTTGTAGCCCCGCGACGTGCCCGCGCCGGGGAGGCCCTCGAAGGAGATGACGATCTCCGGCGGCGGCGTCTTCACCAGCGCCTGGAGCTGCCGGTCCAGGTCCTCGCGCGCCCGCTGCTCCACGGCGGAAGGCTCCGCCGCGCGCGCGGAGGTGGCGAGCAGGGCCATGAAAACCAGAAGGGGGACTTGAGCGGAGATGGCGGCCACGGGGGCTCACAGCATCGCACAACCTGGCGGCTCCGCGAGTTGTCCGCCACCCCGGCTGACGGCCAGCCAACCCTCGGCCGCCTTCCCTCCCCTGTCCAGGTATCAGGCTGTTTCAGGAGTGAAGGGACTTGTAGCTCCCATGCGGCGAGGTTTCTCGCGCCACGAGTTCCAGCTACCCACGAGGGCCACATCAGCGCTACGCCTACGGGTATGACCGACTTCCAGTTCCAGGACATGCTGCCGCTGGGCAAGGACGAGACGCCATACCGGCTGCTCTCCAAGGACCACGTCTCCACCTTCGAAGCTGGCGGCCGCACCTTCCTCCAGGTCGCGCCCGAGGCGCTCACCCTGCTCACCCGCGAGGCCATGCGCGACATCGCGCACCTGCTGCGCCCCGGACACCTGAAGCAGCTCTCCCACATCCTCGAGGACCCCGAGGCGTCGTCCAACGACCGCTTCGTGGCGCTGGAGCTGCTGAAGAACGCCAACATCGCCGCCGGCGGCGTGCTGCCCTCCTGCCAGGACACGGGCACCGCCATCGTCATGGGCAAGAAGGGCCAGTACGTCATCACCGGTGGCAATGACGAGGAGGCCATCTCCCGAGGCGTGTTCGACACGTACCAGACGTCGAACCTGCGCTACTCCCAGATGGCGCCGCTGGACATGTACAAGGAGGTCAACACCGGCAACAACCTGCCCGCGCAGATCGAGCTCTATGCGACGGACGGTGACGCCTACAAGTTCCTCTTCATGGCGAAGGGCGGTGGCTCCGCCAACAAGAGCTACCTGTTCCAGGAGACGAAGGCGCTGCTCAACCCGCAGAGCCTGCTGAGCTTCGTGGACGCGAAGGTTCGCGCGCTGGGCACCGCGGCCTGTCCGCCGTACCACCTGGCCATCGTCGTGGGCGGCACCTCCGCCGAGTACGCGCTGAAGACGGCCAAGTACGCCTCCGCGCGCTACCTGGATTCGCTCCCCACCGAGGGCAACCACCTGGGCCGCGGCTTCCGCGACGTGGCGCTGGAGCAGGAGATCCTCAAGCTCACGCAGCGCACCGGCATTGGCGCGCAGTTCGGCGGCAAGTACTTCTGCCACGACGTGCGCGTCATCCGCCTGCCCCGCCACGGCGCGTCCTGCCCGGTGGCCATCGCGGTGTCGTGCTCGGCGGACCGGCAGATTCTGGGGAAGATCACGAAGGACGGCGTCTTCCTGGAGCAGCTGGAGGCCGACCCGGCGAAGTACCTGCCCGAGACGACGGACAGCCAGCTCGGCGGCGAGGTGGTGAAGGTCGACCTCAACCGCCCCATGAGCGAGATTCGCGCCGAGCTGTCGCGCTACCCCATCAAGACGCGCCTGATGCTCAGCGGCCCGCTGGTGGTGGCGCGCGACATCGCCCACGCGAAAATCAAGGAGCGCCTGGACGCCGGCAACGGCATGCCCCAGTACCTCAAGGACTACATGGTCTACTACGCGGGCCCGGCGAAGACGCCGGAGGGCTATGCCTCGGGCTCCTTCGGCCCGACGACGGCCGGTCGCATGGACGCGTACGTGGACCAGTTCCAGGCCGCGGGCGGCAGCTTCGTGATGCTGGCCAAGGGCAACCGCTCCCCCGCCGTCACCGAGGCCTGCAAGAAGCACGGTGGCTTCTACCTGGGCTCCATCGGCGGCCCGGCGGCGCGGCTGGCCAAGGACTGCATCACCAAAGTAGAGGTGCTCGAGTACGCCGAGCTGGGCATGGAGGCCGTCTGGAAGATTGAGGTGGTGGACTTCCCGGCCTTCATCGTCGTGGACGACAAGGGCAACGACTTCTTCGCCAACATCAACAAGCCGTCGGCGGCGAAGAAGGCCTGAGCGGGAGCCACCCGCCCCTGACGCTCAGGGCCGAGGCGGCTCCCCTGCCGTGGGAGCCGCGGGCGGGGCGCGCCGCTTGGGGATGATGGAGCGGCGCGGCCCCTTGAGGGCCACGCCCAGCAGCATGGTGGCGGGGAGCAGCATTCCCAGCCCCTGCGTGAGGTTGTCAGGGGGCCTCACGATGGCCCCTGCCGCCAGGATGGCGAACAGCAAGCCACAGACGAGCCGAAGGATGAAGGCGTTCACCCCTCCAGCCTAGACAGTCCGTGGCCGCTGTCCACCAGCCCCGTCCGGCGGGGCTACCAGATCTTGACGCGCTGCTCGGACGGCAGCCAGTTGCCGTCGCCCTGCTTCACGCCGAAGGCCTCGTAGAACTCCGGCATGTTCCGCACCACGCCGTTGACGCGGTACTGCGGCGGCGAGTGGGGGTCCGTCAGCAGCATCTGCCGCATGGCATCATCCCGGTACAGGCCGCGCCAGATCTGCCCCCAGCCCAGGAAGAAGCGCTGGTCGCCCGTGAAGCCGTCGATGACGGGCGGCGTCTGGCCCTGGGTGGACAGCTTGTAGGCCTGGTACGCCACGGTGAGGCCGCTCAGGTCCCCGATGTTCTCCCCCAGCGTGAGCTTGCCGTTGACGCTCATGGCCTCCAGCGGGCTGAAGCCGCTGTACTGCTCCACCAGCATGTTGGTGCGCTGCTCGAAGCCCGTCTTGTCCTCGGGCGTCCACCAGTCGCGCAGGTTGCCGTCGCCGTCGGAGCGGCTGCCCTGGTCGTCGAAGCCGTGGCTGAACTCGTGGCCGATGACACCGCCAATGGCGCCGTAGTTCGTCGCGTCGTCCGCCTCCGGGTTGAAGAACGGCGGCTGGAGGATGGCGGCCGGGAAGACAATCTCGTTCATCGTGGAGCTGTAGTAGGCATTCACCGTCTGCGGCGTCATGCCCCACTCCTCGCGGTCAATGGGCTTGCCCAGCTTGCCCACCGCGCGCTGGTGGTCGAACAGCTCGCCCCGGCGCACGTTGCCCACCAAGTCCCCGGCGACGATGTCCAACGAAGAGTAGTCCCGCCACTTGTCCGGGTAGCCGATCTTCACGCCGAACTTCTCCAGCTTGGCCCGGGCCTGCGCCTTGGTGGCGGGGCTCATCCAGTCCAGCCCGTCAATGCCCTTGCGGAAGGCCTCGCGCAGGTTGGCCACCAGCTCCTGCATGCGCTTCTTGGAGTCGGGGCTGAAGTGGCGCTCCACGTAGAGCTGGCCCACGGCCTCGCCCACGACTTCGTTCACCTGGGCCACGCCGCGCTTCCAACGCGGGCGGTTCTCCTCCAGGCCCTGGAGCGTCTTGCCGCGGAACTCGAAGTGCGCCTGTTCAAAGGCGCTGCTGAGCAGCGGCGCGCGGGTGTCCAGCACCTTCAGCGTCAGGTACTGCTTGATGACCGGCAGCGGCGTGGACTTCAGCAGCCCGCCCAGGGCCTCCATGTAGTCCGGCTGACGGACGATGACGGAGGGCGTGGCCTCCGCGCCGGACGCCTTGAGGAAGCGGCCCCAGGAGAAGCCCGGCGTCAGCGCGTCCAGCTCCGCGACCGTCTTGGGGTTGTACGTCTTCTCGCGGTCGCGGTTGCGCGCCCGGTCCCACTGCTTCGCGGCCAGCGCCGTCTCGAACGCCATGACATCCTGGGCGGCCTTCTTCGCGTTCTTCTCACCGGCCAGCGTGAGCAGCTTCTCGAGGTAGGCCACGTACGCGGCGCGGACCTCGACGAAGCGCGGCTCCTGCTTGGTGTAGTAGTCCCGGTCCGGCAGGCCCAGGCCCAGCTGCGTGGCGTAGACGGTGTAGCGCGTGGCCTGCTTCTGGTCCTGGCCCACGAAGATGCCGAACGGCGCCGGCACGCCTTCGCGCAGCAGCGTCGCGAACAGCTCCGGCAGCGCGTCCGCGCGCTTCACGGCCTTCACGCGCTCCAGCTCGTCGCTCACCGGCTTCAGGCCCAGCGACTCGATGTGCTGGGTGTCCATGAAGCTGTTGTACAGGTCCCCCACCTTCTGCGCGGTGGAGCCGGGGTGGCGCTCCTTCGCGGCGGCGGACTCCTCGATGATGGCGCGCATGGCCAGCTCGGCCTTGTCCGCCAGCTCGATGAAGGTGCCGTACCGGGCGCGGTCCGCGGGGATGGACGTCGTCTTCAGCCAGTTGCCGTTGACGAAGGTGTAGAAGTCGTCCTGCGGCCGGACGCCGCGGTCCAGGTGCTTCAGCTCCACGCCCAGCGAACGCACGGCCTCCGTGGAGGCGGCCTGGGCGGCGGGCACGGCCGGAGGCGGCGCATCATCTGCAGGGGGCGGCTGCTGCGTGGTGGCACAGCCGGTGAGGAGCAGGGTGCCCAGGGCGCTGCGGGCCCAGGCACGGCGGGAGACGGTCTTCAGGGGGCTCAATGCGGCTCCGAGAGAAATGAGGGGCGGCGGATGCTGCCAGACGCGGAGGGTCGTCGTCCCTCCGGGCAGGCAGGAAGAACATCCGGGCGCGGACCCTATTCCATGGAGCGGGCCCCACCCGCACCTTCCGCGCGGTGGGACCCCTCACTGCGCGCGCTACCGCCGCGGCGGGCCCAGCACGGGCGCCGGTACAGGCGCGGGCGTGGGCGCTGGTACAGCGGGCGTCACCGTCACCGCGACGTCCTGGGCCAGGGCGTCCACGTCGTGGAAGCCCTTGGCGCTCACCTCGGCGCCGCGAAACAGGGCCCAGCCCGGCAGGCCGCGCTGGTAGGCGCGCGTCATGTGCCAGAGCTGAAGTCCACTGTTGGACACGAACAGGTACAGCGACCGCTTCGGGTTCCAGGGGTTCGGCAGCGCCACGGCCAGGCCATCATCCGGGCGGCCGTACGTCTTGCCCTGCCAGCGGAAGTAGCGCCGCCCCAGCTCCACGGGGAGCTGCTTCTCGGTCGCCAGCCGCGCCAGCAGCGCGTTGTCCTCCGCGCCGCCGAAGAGGACCAGGTCCCGGTCCGCCAGCTCCGCGTCCGTCACCTCTGCGTCCGGTTTGATGGGCATCAGGTACTCCACGAACGCGTCCGCCAGCACCTCGCGGTAGCCCAGCGCCAGCGTGCGCATGGACTCCGTCTGGCGCGCTGTGCCGTGCACCAATAGGAGCTTCTCCCAGGCGTCGAGCTGGTTCGACAGCGTCTGGTGGTGCTCGCGCGGCACCGGGATGTCATTGCCGGCGTTGAACACCACGCGGACGGGCGGCTCCGCCGTGCGGAAGGTGAACGTCTCGTTGAGGCCCTTCACCTCCACGCGCTCCAGCGTGGCGCCCTTCGCGGTGCGCACCTCCACCAGCGTGACGAAGTGCCAGGGGCGCGAGCCGGGTTGCTCCACCTTCAGCGTCACCTCGTAGCCGTCCTTCACCTGCGCGGCGCTGGCGCGGAGGCGCGGCTGCGGCAGCCCCGTCTGCTCCACCCACTGCGACACGAGGAGGCCCACGTCCCGGCCGGTGGCCTCCAGCACCGCGCGCTTGAAGTCCGCGGTGGTGACGTTCTTGTTGGCGTAGCGGCCATGCAGGGCGTTCATCGCCTTGGAGAAGGGGGCGTTGCCCAGCAGCAGCCGGAGCTGGTGCAGCAGGAAGGTGCCCTTGATGCGCGGCAGCATGTAGGCGCCGTAGCGGCCGTAGTCCGTCTTCGCGGAAGCCGGCACCACGTCCGCCTCGCGCGAGGTGGTGAAGAGGTAGCGCGCGTTGAGGTCGGCCAGCGCGTCGCGCTGGTACTCGAAGGCCTTGTCGGACGTGTCTCCACCTGCCGGCAAGCCCTTGAGCAGCTTCCAGTACGCGGCGGTGCCGCTGACCAGCCAGTTCTCCCCATCCGTCGCGGGGAACACGGTGTTGGCCCACAGCAGGGGCCGGCCGAAGACGAACGCGTCCTTCACCTTCGACACGTCACGCTTGAGCGCGGCCGGCGCGGCGGGAGGCGTCCAGCCCTTGCGAGCGGCCTCCAGCTTCTCCGCGACGACGACGGGGCTGAACGCCGTGTAGCCCAGCGACAGGTGCGGCGTGGCGCCGGGCAGGTCGGGAATCCACCGGCCCCCCACCATCTTCTCGCGCAGCGTCGTCTTGCCGTAGTGGGCCAGGAACATCAGCTTCTGGGCCATCTCCGACGTGGTGACCTTGCCATCACACGCGTGCGGCCGGTTGATGGGGCTGGAGGCCAGCATCCGGATGGCGGTGTCCAGGTCGAAGCCCTTCTTGCCGTGCTTCGCGTAGTACTCCTGGAAGGCGATGTCGCGGTTCCAGGTGTTGAAGGCCAGGTCCACCGGGGCGTTGTCCGGGTTGGGCACGTACTCCTTGCGCACCTCCAGGTCCCGGTTGTTGTTGTTGGCCCAGATGAAGTCCTTGAGGTTGCCCGGCGTGTCCCCGGCCTGCCCCTTGCCGCCGGTGCGCCACAGGCGCGTCTTCTTCGTGCCCAGCAACAGACACGCGCCCTCGTCCGTCTTCGTGTCCGCCAGCGTCCAGTCGTTGGTGTAGAGGCCGTTGTTGCCGTCCTTCATGATGCGGGCGACGTCGTCGATGGACGACGCGTACTGCGCCGCCTTGCGGATGCGGTTGCTCTGGGGCGTGCCATTCATGTCGAACGGCGACTGCCCCACCGTCGTCTCGCCAATGACGATGCCGGCGGCGTTGACGTACCAGTCCGCGCCGCTGTGGATGCCCCCGGGGAAGGTCTGCATCACGAAGCGGTGGCCCCTGGTGGGCTTCACGTCCAGCACCACGTCCCAGTGGACGCCCGTGTAGCCGCCCCACATGAAGATCTGCCCCATGATGGCGCGGCCATCCGGGGTGGCGGACTTGGTGGCCACGAAGGAGGAGCAGTGGTCCCCCTTCCCCGCCCGCTCCGCGTCCTCCTCCGCCTTGAGGAAGGTGCGGCCGGTGAGCGGCGTGCCCGTGGCGCGGTTCGCCTCGGCGAGCTGCCCCGCGTCCACGGCGGAGTTGAGCGTGACGATGTCCAGCAGGTCCAGCTCGCGGTCCTTGAACTTCGCGCCCGCCTTGTTGGCGCCGTCCGCGATGCCCTTCATCTCCTCCAGGAACTCCGTGTCGTACTTGCGCAGGAAGAGCGCGTCCGCGAGCAGCCGCCGGTGGTTCCACCCCTTGGAGGCGTCCGTCTTGTCCTTCTCGATGCCGAGCTTCTCCATGTAGCGGACGATTTCTTGTGGCACCAGCCGGCCGAACTGGTGACCCCGCTCGTAGGGCTCGCCCTCGATGTGGACATAGATCCACCCGCCCTCGTCATAGCGGAAGCCCTTGCCGGCCCAGCGCACCGACTCCAGGGGGATGTAGGCGGTGATGTCGTCCACCTTCTCCATGCGGACGTCGTCGAACCAGGCGGTGCCCGTGGCCTTGCCGTTGCGGCCCAGGTGGAGCTGCACCCGGTCCGAGGACTGGGTGGCGAAGAAGAGCACCGACGCGCGGCCTCCCGCCTCCGTCGCGGGCGCGGGCGAGCAGTTGGTGAAGGGGAAGCTCTTCATCGACAGGCAGGCGCCGTGCGCCGTGGGGTAGCGCGCCTGCGGGTCCGCCTGGACGCCTCGGGTGCGGACCCAGGCGCTGAGCCGGTAGAGCTGGCCCACCTGGAGCTTCATCGCCTCGGACTCCACCGTCGTCTCGGCGCCGCCCACCGGGTTCTCGATGGCCAGCCCGCGAGCGCCCTCCACCTTCGCCGCGGCGCTTCCGGACGCCTTCCCCTGGCCTCGGGCCTTCCAGAAGGCGGGGAGCGAGCCGGAGCCCCCCGCAATCTCGAAGTTCCCGTTGGGCACGGCGACAGGCGAGGAGGCGGGCGCGGCGGCCCATGAGGGTGCCGCGTGGAGCGTGCTCGCGGACAGCAGCAGCGCGCCGAGCAGCTTGGACGTCATGCGAAAAGCGGACATGAGGCTCCCAGCCCGGAAGGGACGCCGGGCATCGGGTGGAGGTGGCCGGGGCGCATGACACCCCCGCCCTCCCCGAGCGTCAATCGCGATGCGCCACGACACGGTGATGACGCACGGCGGCTACCGGGCTGTCCGTCCGTCCTTCAACGAAGGACCCAGGCGCTCGTGCGGAGGAGCAGCCGGGCCGCGCGCCGGACGGCATCCACGCGGCGCGCCGCGGTCGCTGGCGGGGTGACGGGCGCATCCCAGTCAAAGGTGCGGAGCCGGTTCAAGAAGCCCTGCTGGACGCAGCCCTCCAGGCTGAAGACGTGGAGGTCATGCGTCCAGCGCACCGCCAGACGCAGGTCGCGCGAGAACTCCGTCCAATCCAGGGGCTTCGCGGCGAAGGCGCCGGGCAGCTCCACGCCGCCGCCCGTGACGCCCACCGCCAGGGACTGACTTCCGGGCCCGTAGCTCCAGAGCACGGAGGGGCCGTAGGGCCGCAGGAAGCTGGTGTAGAGCATGAGGACCTCCCGGTCCGCCGGCAGGTCGAGCACGCCCGCCAGCCGCTGCACCAGCGTGGAGCGCGACTCCCGCTCGTCCACGATGATGGGGAACTGGTAGGCATCCACCCGGTAGCCGTCCGCGCGGATGCGCTCCATCAGCCGCGCGTACCCTGCCCGCGCGTCCCGGACGCGGCGCCCCTGCACGAGCCTGGGCAGGATTTCGCCCAGCTGCCGCCACCCGCCCTCCATCCACCGCCGCAGCTCGCGGAGGTCCGGCTCGATGTCCAGCCCCACGCCCTCCCACGTCAAGCCGTGCTCGGCCGTCCAGGCCTGGAAGTCCTCGTAGCGCGCCGTGGCCTGCGCCACGTTGCCCGCATGGAACCAGTAGCCCTCGTCGTCGGGCAGCAGCAGCCACGCCGTGACGGGGATGCCCACCCGGTTCAGCCGCTGGACCACCTGCGCCCGCTCCGGCCCCAGGTCGAGCAGGCCCAGGCTCACCCCGGCCTCCAGCGCCGCCAGGTCCTCCACGACGCCAGCAGTGGCGAACAGCTCGCGCAGAGGCTCCGCCTCCAGCTCGCAAAAGAAGGTCAGCATGTGAGGTTTCATGTCAGCCCCGCGCCTCCCTACGCACCGCTTGGGGACAGTGCGGCATACCACCGTGGAGGAGCCTCAGGGCGTTCCACGAGGGCCGGCTGTTCGATCACGTCCATCCGCGCCTCCCGGACCTCGATACCAGCAAGCGATTTTATCGCGCGGCGCTGGACGCTCGGGCGCCCCGGGCGTCAGAAGGTGGACGAGACGTACCGCGCGCTGACGCGGTGATGACCTTCAATGATTACGAGCAGTCCATGTCGTCCCCAGATGGCACCGATACCCTGCTCCTCATCGAGAGCGTCAAGCCCCGGCTGCGAGGCGTGTCCCACGCCGTGGCCTTCGTGGCGGCGCTGCTCGGGTGCATCCAGTTGGCGCTGCTGCCGGCGCGCGGCCCCCAATACGTGGCCGACCTGGTGTTCGGCGGCAGCCTGGTGCTGATGTTCGGCGTGAGCGCCACCTACCACCGCTTCACCTGGGGCATGGACGCGTACCGGCGCATCCAGCGCTTCGACCACGCGGCCATCTACATCCTCATCGCGGGCTCATTCACCCCCATGGCCACGCTGGACACCACGGGTGACACCAGCCGGTATCTGCTCTGGTTGATGTGGGTCGCCGCGCTGACGGGCGCGGGCCTCACGCTCATGGGGGTGCACACCTCGCGGGGGCTGCGCTCCGCGCTCTACGTCGCGCTGGGCGCCGTGGCCGCGCCGGTGATGCTGCGACTGCCGGAGGTGATTGGCTCCGGGCGCGTCGCGTGGCTCGTGCTGGGCGGCGTGCTCTACGCCGTGGGCGCGGTCATCTACGCGCGCCGCTGGCCCGACCCGATTCCCACCGTCTTCGGCTACCACGAAATCTTCCACCTGCTCGTCGTGGCCGCGGCGGGCGTGCACTACGCCGTCATCCTGGACATCGTGGGCGGCGCCTGACGCCAGCGCTATCTCCGGTGACAGCTGGCGTAGGGCCATTCCCGCTCGCGCTCGCAGCGGACGAAACAGGCGTAGCAGTCTCCCGCCCATCGTCCCCTCCCCGCCTCCCTGCAATGGGCATGGGTGTCCACGCAGCGCCGCTTCCATCCGGCATTCGCGCCGTCGTCCCGATTCACCTCGCGCTCCTTCGTCACGGCCCGGATTTCCGACAGGTAGACGACAGCTTCCGAGGCGGAGAGGCCGCACAGCTCAGGTTGCGTCGGATGACGCTGGAGGCAACATGAGGTGGTGTCGAGACACGCCGTGGTGGAAGCCGGAGCGGGCGCGGAGGTTGCGCGACGGCTGACAGGGCCCGTGGCGCCGCTGGAGCAGCCCAGCGCCAGGCTCGCGAGCGCGACGAGGAGGGACGCGGAGAGGTTCGGCATGGAAGATGCCTAGAACACGAGGCCCCCTCCGCCGACCATCACCCTGGATGGGTATGGCCAGGGCGTCCGCGCCGCCTCGGCGTCCGCCGTTTCAGTAGGACCAGGGGAAGCGCTTGAAGTCGCGCTTGCGCTTCTGGACGAAGGCGTCGCGGCCTTCCTGCGCCTCGTCGGTGCCGTAGGCCAGGCGCGTGGCCTCGCCCGCGAAGAGCTGCTGGCCCACCAGTCCGTCGTCGGGCAGGTTGAACGCGTACTTCAGCATCTTGATCGCCGTGGGGCTCTTCGTGTTGATCTCCGCGGCCCACTCCAGCGCGAACTCCTCCAGCTGCGCGTGGGGCACCACGGCGTTGACCATGCCCATCTGGAAGGCCTCCTCCGCCGAGTAGTTGGCGCCCACGAAGAAGATCTCCCGCGCCCGCTTCTGGCCAATCTGCCGCGCCAGCAGCGCCGAACCGTAGCCCGCGTCGAAGGACGCCACGTCCGCGTCCGTCTGCTTGAACACCGCGTGCTCCTTGCTGGCGATGGTCATGTCACAGACGACGTGGAGGCTGTGCCCACCCCCCACGGCCCAGCCCGGCACCACGGCGATGACGGCCTTGGGCAGGAAACGAATCTGCCGCTGGACCTCCAGGATGTGGAGCCGGCCCAGGCGCGCGGGGTCGGACTCGCCCTCCTCGCCTTCGTACTTGTAGCCGTCCTTGCCGCGGATGCGCTGGTCACCGCCGGAGCAGAAGGCCCAACCGCCATCCTTGGGCGACGGCCCGTTGCCGGTGATCAGCACGCACCCCACGTCCGTCATGAAGCGCGTGGCCTCCAGCGCCCGGGACAGCTCGTCCACGGTGCGAGGCCGGAAGGCGTTGCGCACCTCGGGGCGGTTGAACGCGATGCGGACCGTGCCCTGGTCCACCGCGCGGTGGAAGGTGATGTCCTTGCACTTGAAGCCCTCGACGGCCTTCCAGCGCGCTGGATTGAAGATGTCCGAGACCATGGTGTTCTCACTCGGGGGGAGAGAAGTGGATGCGCGCGGACCCTAGGCGCAGCGGCAGCGCCCGTCCAGGGATGCGCGCGCAGCCCGCACGGGGGCCAATTGTCCGAACCTCGCGGGAGTGCTCAGACCCCAGCCGTAGCGCTCCGTTGGGCGCCCTACAGCGACACGCGGCAGCGCCAGGGCCCTGCTTGTGCGCGGCGGGAAGACGGGTGTTCCCTGCCGCCAGGTGAGTCCTGAGCGAGGGAGAACCATGCACCTGGACCCGAGGTTCCTGCTGCACCGGCGCGCAGTGCTGACCGCGATGGTGGGAGGCGCGGCCGCCTCCGTCCTGGGCTGCCGGAGAAAGCCGACGCCCACCCCCACGCCGGAGGGCGTCTACATCCCCGACGTGAAGTCGGGCGAGGACGTCTTCGGCTACGTCCAGCGGCTCCGGGGCGGCTTCGACGACACGCTCTACAAGCAGGTGCTGGGCGCGGCCAATACCTTCAAGGAAGGCGACTCGCTGGTGGGCGTCGCCGCCGCGGATGAGCACTCGCGTGCGAATGCGCGCAGGCTCTTGGGGCACACGCGGCTGGCGGACGTGCGGCGACACCCATTGCTCCAGGACGCGTTGCACGCGCTGAGCCTGGAGGCCGAGGACCCTCAGGCGACGGCGCGGACGGCGGACTGGACGCTGGGACGGCTGCGGCGATTCCTGCTGGAGTCCGACGAGGCCGCCATTCATGCCATCAGTCCCGGCCTGGGCAGCGACGCCATTGGCTGCGTCGTCAAGTTGATGAGCGACGCGGAGCTCATCGCGCTGGGAAGAAAGGTGTTCAACCCGCTGCCGGGCAGCAACGTGGGCGCGCGCGGCTACATGGGAGCGCGCATCCAGCCCAACTCGCCCACCGACAACGTGGACGACATCCGCTGGCAGGTGTTCGACGGCTTCTCATACGCGGTGGGCGACGTGGTGCTCGGGTGCAACCCGGTGTCCTCCTCGCCGGAGTCCGTGGCCGCCATCGAGTCCGCGCTGCTCGAGGTGCTGGTGACCTTCGGGCTGACGGACGTGCTGCCCCACTGCGTGCTGTCCCATATCGACGTGCAGGCGGAGGTGGAGCGGCGGCAGCCCGGCACCACGGGCGTCTGGTTCCAGAGCATCGCGGGCAGCGACAGCGCCAACGCGACCTTCGACATCTCCGTGGAGAAGATGCTCGCCTATGCGGACGCGCGCACCGGCCCCTATGGGCTCTACTTCGAGACGGGCCAGGGCGCGGACTTCACCAACGGCCACGGCCATGGCTACGACATGGTCCTCCATGAGTCGCGCAAGTACGGCTTCGCGAGGGCCCTGTCCCAACGCGTGGCCCGTGCGCGGCAGGGCGCGGCGCCGTGGGTGCACCTCAACGACGTGGCGGGCTTCATTGGACCGGAGGTGTTCCGCACCCGCGAGCAACTGGTGCGCTGCTGCCTGGAAGACATCGCCATGGGCAAGCTGCACGGGCTCACCATCGGCCTGGACATCTGCTCCACGCTGCACATGGACGTGTCACTGGACGACCTGGACTGGTGCATCGAGCGCATCATGCCGGCGAATCCGGCGTACCTCATGGCGCTGCCCACGAAGAACGACCCGATGCTGGGCTACCTCACCACCGGGTTCCAGGACCACGTCCGCGTCCGCGAGCAGTTCGGCTACAAGGTGGATGACCGGATGTGGGCCTTCTTCCAGCGCCTGGGCGTCATCGACGCACAGGGGAAACCCACCTCTCACTTCGGAGATCCGATCTGGGTCTACCTCCAGTACCTGCGCGCGAAGGGCGATGCCCGGCCGGAGGCGGATATCCGGGCGGACGCGGAGCAGCAGCTTTCCGCGATTCGCGCGCGCGGCGTGCCCATGGCGCGTGGATACGGCGCGCACCCCTGGGACCTGGAGCCCACGCTGGACGCGGAGCTGCGCCGTGTCTATGCGGACTCGAAGAAGAGCCTGTGGACGGAGCTGACGCCCGCGTTCATCACCACCGTGCCGGAGGGCGTGCGGCTGGTGTCGAAGTCGCAAGACCGGACGGAGTACATCCTTCATCCGGAGACCGGAGAGCAGCTCGATGCCGCGTCGCTGGAGGTCGTGCGCGCGCTGAGGACACGGCACGCGGGACGGTATGACGTGCAGTTGATGGTGTCCGATGGACTCAACGCGCTGGCCATCATGGACGAGGGACAACTCGCGCCCTATCTGGAGGCGCTGCGCGCGGCGCTGATTGACGCGGGGTACCAGCCCGCGCCGGAGCATCTGGTGCTCACGTCCGGGCGCGTTCGCGCGGGCTACCGCGTGGGCGAGGCGTTGTACGCGGGCCTGGAGGACGCGGCCCGTCGCCGGGCCCTCATCCACGTCATTGGCGAGCGGCCCGGTACAGGGCACCACACCTTCTCCGCGTACATCACCGCGCCGCCCGGGGCGGTCTGGTCCCAGGCTGGAAAGGTGGACCACAACATCACCCGCGTGGTGTCCGGGGTCGCGCTCACGGCGTATGCGCCCACACTGGCCGCGCCGGAGACCGTGCGGCTGCTCCAGCAGATGGCGCCCCTGGGCGGGTGACGTCCGGGGGCGACGGCGCGCGGCGCTCGTGCGCGGGTCAGTCCACGACCGCGGTGGCTTCAATCTCGACGAGGACGCCCGGCTCGAAGAGTACACAGACGCCAATCAGCGAGGCTGGCGCCGGCGCGATGTTCAACTCCTTGGAGACCTGCTCGATGCCGGCCAGGAAGTCGGGCATCCGCTCGTGCTTCCAGTCGACCACGTAGATCGTCAGTCGAACGACGTCGTTGAACGTCGCCCCGGCCGCCGCGAGGGCGATGGCGACGTTGCGGTAGGCCTGCGCCACCTGCCCAGCCAGGTCCCCGCGTGCGACGAGCTGCCCATCCGCGTCGTACGCGACCTGCCCGGCGATGTGCACCTGCCGGCTGCCAATGGCGATCGCCACCTGTCGGTACACGTCGGGCTTCATCATTCCTTCGGGGTTCATCAGGGTGACAGGCATGGGTGCTCTCCAAATGGCGGGGTTGAGGAACGGAGCGATTGCCGGATGCGTATACCGAGCCCACTGACGAACGGCGTTCCCCACTCCAGCGACCCGAGGGCTACAATCGAGCGTCCGCCATGAAACGCGCCCACCTGGATGAGATCTTCGCCTTCATGGCTGTCGTGGACGCGGGCAGCTTCGTCGGCGGTGGCCGGGCCATCGGGCTGACGCGCTCCGCGGCGGGCAAGGCCCTGGCCCGGCTGGAATCACGGCTCGGGGTGCGCCTGCTCAATCGCACGACGCGCCACGTGAGCCTCACCGACGATGGCCGTGTCTTCCATGAGCATTGCCAGCAGGTCCTGGCGGCTTTGGATGAAGCGGAAGCCAGCGTTGGAGATCGCACGGGCACGCCCCGGGGCGTCTTGCGGATCACCGTGCCCGACGCATTCGGCAGACTGCATGTCCTGCCTGTGCTGAAGAAATATCTGCAGACCTGGCCTGACGTGCAGGTGGAGGTGAGCTTCACCGACCGCGTCGCGGACATCATCGAGGAGGGCTACGACCTGGCCGTGCGCATCAATGTGACCAGCACCGACACGCGGCTGGTGTCCCGGCTCGTGGCGCAGCATCGGGTGTTCGTCTGCGCCGCCCCCTCCTACCTGGCCGCGCGCGGCGAACCCCAGACGCTGGAGGAGCTCGCGACGCATGATTGCCTGCTCTTCAGCAGCCGGTCGCGCCGGCAGCGCTGGCGACTGCGCCCGAAGGGGGGCGCCTATGCGACGGTGGAGGGACGAAGCCGCCTTCGGCTCGACAGTGGCGAGGCCCTCCGGGACGCGGCGGTCGCCGGACTGGGCATCGCCTTTCTTCCCGCCTTCCTGGTCGGCGAGGACCTGGCGCGTGGACGGCTCAAGGCGCTGCTGCCGTCATGCGAGACGGAGGTCGTCCGCATCATGGCGTTCTACCCGAGCAGGCGTCACCTGCCAGCCAAGGTGCGGCGCTTCATTGACCTGCTGGTCGCGTCGTAGCGCCACCGCAAAGGTGGCCAACACTCACACTCCGCACCTTCGCACCGGACGAGTTCGCCGGGCGCGACCCCCAACTCACCGTGGCTCCTGTCAGACGCTCCAGGTAGGGTGGCGCTCACTCACGCCACCATGAATCCCGCCGAGAAAGCCGCCCTCCTCCTCGAGCGCCTCCGTGAAGCCCATCCGGATGCGCGCTACGAACTCAACTGGTCCACACCCTTCGAGCTGCTCGTCGCCACCATCCTGGCCGCGCAGTGCACCGACGAGCGCGTCAACCGCGTCACCGCCACTGTCTTTCCCAAGTACCCAGGTCCCCAGGCCTTCGCCGACGCGGACACCGCCGCGCTGGAGGAGGACCTCAAGCCCACCGGCTTCTTCAAGCAGAAGACGAAGTCCGTGCAGGCCATGAGCCGCGCGCTGCTCGACACGTTCGGCGGTGAAGTCCCCCGCACCATCGCCGAGCTGGTGACGCTCCCAGGCGTGGCGCGGAAGACGGCCAACGTCGTCCTCAACACCGCCTTCAATCTCCCGTCCGGCATCATCGTCGACACACACGTGGCGCGCGTCAGCCAGCGCCTGGGCCTGACGAAGAAAGACAAACCCGAGGCGATTGAAGAAGACCTGATGAAGCTGGTGCCCCAGGAACAGTGGACCTTCTTTGGCCCCGCCACCGTCCTCCATGGGCGTTACACCTGCACCGCAAAGAAACCGAAATGCGATGACTGCCTCGTGAAGGATGTATGTCCGCGTATCGGCGTGTAACCCAATCCCTGTCCGCTTCTGGGACGCGGAAAGACACGCATCAAAAGCGAAGGAATTCGCAATGGCGGTCGCTGTATGACGTTGTTACGCCATCATGCCCACCGCCCCTTCCTCCGCTGCATCCGCGCCGCTCGCCGAAGCCCGCCCAGTCGAGGCGGGTGAGCGACTGGAGCTGCTCGACGCGCTGCGTGGCTTCGCGCTCTTCGGCATCCTCATCTCCAACGTGCAGATGTGGTTCAGCGGCAGGGTGTTCCTGCCCCGGGAACAAGCCGAGGCGTCCATCGCCAATGCCTCGCTCCTGGACACCGTCACCCGGTATGCCTTCGAGGTGCTGGTCTCCGGGAAGTTCATCACCCTGTTCGCCTTCCTCTTCGGCCTGGGCTTCGCGGTGCAGCTCGGCCGGGCCGAAGCGCGCGGTGGCGGGTTCGTCCCGCTCTACGCGAGGCGGCTGACCGTCTTGCTGGTGTTGGGTGTCCTGCACCTGTTCCTGCTCTGGTACGGCGACATCCTCTCCTCGTATGCGCTGATGGGCTTCGCCCTGCTGCTCCTGCGGCGGCGTTCGGACCGGACGGTGCTCATCATCGCGGCGGTGCTCGTATTGCTGTTGCCGGTGCTCACGAACCTCCTCTTTCGGCTGCCGCAGCTCCTGGCGGAGTCACCCGAGGCCGGTGCCGCGGCCATGGCCGCGGCCCGCGAGAAGTCCACCGCCCTTCAAGCGCGGATGCTGACGGCCATCACCGGGGGGAGCTGGTGGGAGGTGACGAAGACCAGCGCCGGGTTCTACCGCGATGAGTTCTTCTTGATGATGCTGTCCGGACTGCTGACCTGTCTGGGCCGCTTCGCGCTCGGGCTCTGGGCGGGACGACGCGGCATCTTCCAGGACGTCCCCGCGCACCTGGGGTTCTTTCGTCGCCTGCTCGGCTGGGGGCTGGTGGCCGCGGTGGTGGGCTCCGCGCCCGGCCTGGCGGTGACGGTGCTCATGCAGAACAAGGTGCTCACGCCGGAGACGATGCCCGTGTGGCTGCCCCTGGTGCTCGCGCCGCTGCGCAACCTGGCACAGGTGGGGCTCGCGGGCGTGTACGTGGCGGGCATCACCCTGCTCTTCCAGCGCGCCACCTGGCAGCGGGCGCTGGGGCTGCTCGCGCCCGCCGGGCGCATGGCGCTGACGAACTACCTGGCGCAGACGGTCATCAGCCTGCTCATCTTCTACGGCTATGGCCTGGGACAGGCGGGCAAGAGGGGACCGTTCGCGTGCGTCGTCATCTGCGTGGGCGTCTTCTGCGTCCAGGTGCTGTGGAGCCACCTGTGGCTGTCACGCTTCCGCTTCGGGCCCGTGGAGTGGGCGTGGCGCTCTTTGACGTACGGAAAGGCACAGCCCATGCGGCGCGCCGTGTCCGCCCCACCGCCCGCGCCCCTGGCGGCGTGACGGGCTCGACCTGGCGACGTCAGTTCGTGGCCGCCGGGTGAGGAACGGCCACCCTCACCCGGAAACCGAAGCCGAGCCACAGATGGAAGGCGCGCTCGCGGAGGCTTTCGCTCCCCGCGCCATTGAGCAGGCGCACCTCCAGCTTGTTGTACTGGCCACCTGTGCCGGTGACGAAGAGCCCGGCCCAGAAGTTCCCGCCGAAGTTCTTGTCGAACCCGGCCTGGAGCGTGACGTCAGGCCCCGAGTAGGTAACTTCCGCCGCGGGCACCGAGAACGAGCTCGTATCGTATCCAAGTGCCACCCCCGACCAGAGGTCGATGGGTCCCGATGGGTTCCAGTGGTAGTTCCCCTGGAGGCCGAAGCGCAGGTTGCTGCCTTTGCACGCCCGCTCAGCGGAGCAGCGAATGCGCATCTGCGCATGGGAGAACTGGGCCCAGGGTCCCACCTCGATGCTGGAGCCGAGCCGGATGGTGGGCTCCACGATAGCGGCCAAGAGCCCCTTGTAGACCTCATACAAATAGAGCGGCTCAGCGGCGCCGTCCATGCGCCCGCCCGGCATGAGGTAGCCCCCTCGCGCGGAGAGGGCGAGCCAGCGAGGAAAGCCCGGGTCCCGCTCCTCGGGCTGCTGCGCGAAGGTCGGCCACGACACCAGGAGTGACAGCAAGACCAGGGTCCGCGCGGCGGGACGAGAGAGCGTTTGCATGGGCACGCGTTCGGTTATGACGGTCGCTCGACCGGCGTCAATCCGAGGTTTCCCAGTGCCCCGAAATCGCTCCGACAACCTCACGCCCCTGCTCGCGCTGATGGCCGTTGGCCTCTTCGCCGCCTGTGGTGGCCCCTCCGCTGAAGAGGACGCACGCGTCTGTGCCAACGTGGAATGCAGCGCGGGGCGCTGCGTCGCCGAAAACAGCGCGCCCGTCTGCCGCTGCGGCGCCTGGGAGCAGGCCGCGGGCCTCACCTGCGCCATCGTCGGTTACCGGCAGTCGGACGACCATGGTGACACCCCGGAGACCGCCACGGCGTTGGCCCCTTCGGTGGACTTCCAAGAGGGCATCATCCACCCGCCCTTCCGAGCGAAGGCGGACCGGGACGTCTTCGCCATGCCCACCGCGGCTGGGCACGGCTATCGCATCATCGTCCGGTCCGGAACGCTGGCCTCCGTGGACGTGCGCCTCGTAGAGACATCGGGGCGCGAGGTGCGGACGTGGTCCCTCCAGACGAATGAAGGCACCCGCGTGGAGTTCGTCTCCACGGAGGAGGCCCCGCGGTTCATCACCGTGGCCGCCCCGGAAGGCAGCGGTGCCTCGGGGACGTATGCGTACCGATTGGAGGACCTGGGCCGGGACTCGCACGGCGATACGCTCGCCACGGCGACGCCGCTCGCGCTGATGAACACCCCCTTCCCGCTCGCCCTCGAGTTCCAGGATGACGCGGATGTCTTCACCTTCCGCACCGAGCCGAACCAGGGCTTCCGGTTCTCCTGCGAGAGCCAGAGTGTCTCGGTGCACCTCATGGACGCCGAGGGCACCCCGGTGAATGGGGTGACGAGGGACGCGTCACGCGTCAGCGCGGGCCAGCTGCGCCCGGACGCGAACACCTGGTTCGTCAGGGTCTACAGCAGCTTCGACGCGACCCTGGCCACCCAGTGCCAGTTGGACGACCTGGGCCAGGATGACCACGCCAATGCGCTTCAGGGGGCGACGCCGCTGACGGTGGGAAGCCCCATGGCCGTACGACTCCACGGCCCCAACGACGCGGACGTCTTCTCCTTCTTCGCCACCGCGGGACACATCTACGACCTCCGCTTCCTCCCCGCCGTGTATGAGCGGCGCTTCAAACTCACGGACGCGGACGGCGAAACGCTGGCGGAGACGCAGTGGAACCGAATCGTCCATGAAGCGGCGGCGACGGGGACGTATTACGTGCACTTGCTGCCGAATCCATCCTGGGGGAGCGACATCGAGATGCGGGTCGACGACTTGGGGATGGATGACCATGGCGACACGCCCCAGACGGCGACCCTCGCCGACGTAGGGGAGACCGTCACCGGGCTCATCCACAAGGTGCCGGACCTGGACGCCATCTCGGTTCCGCTCGACGCGAATGTGTTCTACCGGCTGTCCTGCACCCGGGACTGTACGCTGACGACGCGCACCTCCGGCGCCCCCCTCTACATGCTGAAGGCCGAGGACGGCTTGTGGCACGTCCATACGCTGACTTCGGGGCTCGTCACGTTCATCGTCAGCGCGAGGTCGACTCCCTACACCTTCACCTTCCGGTTGGACCCGACGAGCACGGATGACCACGGTGACGACGCTGGACACGCCACGCCGCAGGCCGTTCCCATGAGCACGGCCGGCGTCTTCGAGCTGGGCTCGGACGTGGACGTCCTCTCCTTCGAGTTGGAGGCGGGCCGGAGCTACGTCGTGAGTGGCAGCAGAACGACCCTCCGAATCCTGGATCCCCATGGCGCGCAGGCCCCCCTGGCGTACGAGGCGGGAACGGAGAACCAGACCTTCACGGCCCAATCGTCCGGGACGTACGTCGCAGAGCTCAAGTCTCAGCAGCCCTACCTGACGCGCGCGACAGCCTGGAGTTTCCCCCTGCGCGAGCAGTGAGCACTTTCACGGCCCATGTCGAACCTGGACCTGTTCCCCCCGGCCCCGCCGCCCTCGGAGCCCGGCCCGCTGGACCGGCTGCTCAAGGTGTCCCGCATCTACGTGGAGACGGGCGTCGAGGAGCACCTGCGGGGCCGGGAGCTCCTCGCGCGCTTCCCGGACGCGGAGCGCATCCCCGTGGCCTCGCACCAGGGCATCCCCGGGCTGTTCGGCAACGCGGGCAACGCCGAGGCGTGGAACCGCATCAAGGGCAGCACCCTGGTGCTGGGCGTGAAGAAGACGATGTCCTTCACACCCAACGGGCGCAGCTGCGACTTCATCCCGCCCTCCGCCGCCAACGGCTGCGTCATGAGCTGCGCCTACTGCTACGTCCCCCGGCACAAGGGCTACGCCAACCCCGTCACCGTCTTCGTCAACATCGACCGGATTGTCGCCGCCATCCGCCGGCACGCGGGGAAGCTGGGGCCCAAGACGGAGCCCAACAGCGTGGACCCGCGCTACTGGGCCTATGACATCGGCTGCAACAGCGACTGCGCCGCGGACGCCGCCCTCAGCGACAACGTGCGGGATTTGGTGCGCCTGTTCACCACGCTGCCCAACGCCATGGGCACCTTCGCCACCAAGCTGGTGAACCCCGAGCTGCTCCGCTACGCCCCCAAGGGCAAGACACGCCTCCGCTTCAGCCTGATGCCCGCGGCCAAGGCGAAGCTGCTCGACGTGCGCACCAGCCCCATCGCCGAACGGATCGCCGCCATCGACGCGTTCGTCGCCGCCGGCTACGAGGTCCACCTCAACTTCTCCCCCGTCGTCGTCTACGAGGGGTGGCAGGAGGAGTACGACGCGCTGTTCCAGCAGGTGGACGCGGGCCTGGGCCCCGCCGCGAAGGCGCAGCTGGCCGCCGAGGTCATCTTCCTCACCCACCACCCGGGCCTCCACGAGGTGAACCTCCGCTGGCACCCGAAGGCGGAGTCCCTGCTGTGGACGCCGGACACCCAGGAGGCCAAGGTGTCCCAGGGCGGCGGCCACAACGTGCGCTACCGCACCGGCCTCAAGGGCCGCCTGGTCGCTGAATTCAAGGAACTGCTGGCCCGCCGCCTGCCCTACTGCCAGGTGCGCTACGCGTTTTGAGCCGGACTCCGCGTCATGGGCGTGACGTGGGCGGCCCGGCCTGTGGCAGACTCGGCCGGACCATGTGGGATTGGGTCCGCCAACTGGCGGAGTGGTCGCGGGACGAAGTTCCGTTCGCCGTGGCGACCGTGACGGTGTGTCAGGGAAGTACCCCCGCCGAGCCCGGCGCGAAGCTGCTTGTCCGCGCGGACGGCACGTTCCACGGCACCGTGGGCGGTGGCCACCTGGAGCAGCTCGTCCTCGCGGACGCCCGCGCCTGCCTGGAGAAAGGGGAAGCCCGTGCCTACCGGTATCCGCTGGGCTCGAAGCTGGGCCAGTGCTGTGGCGGCGTGGTGGACGTCTTCATGGAGCCGGTGAACCACGGCCCACGCCTGTACCTCTTCGGCGCCGGCCACGTGGGTCAGGCCCTGTGCCGCACGTTGGACGGCACGCCCTTCCAGGTCCACCTGGTGGATGAGCGCCCCGAGTGGGTCCACGGCGAGCGCATCCCCGCCTCCGTCATCCGCCACGAGGAGCCGTGGGACATCTTCGCCTCGCGCGCCGTCTGGGACGCCCGCCGCACGTACCTCGCGGTGATGACGCACCGGCATGACCTGGACCAGGACATCATCGCCTTCGCTCTGGAGAAGCCCGCGCGCTACGTGGGCCTCATTGGAAGCAACACCAAGTGGGCCCGCTTCCGTCAGCGCCTGGAGGCCCGGGGCGCGACGGCGGCGCAGCTGGCCCGCGTGCGCTGCCCCATGGGGCTGGAGATTGGCGGCAAGTCGCCCCAGGAGGTCGCGGTGAGCATCGCCGCCGGCCTCCTCCAGCTCCATCACCTGGGCGCCCCGGGTGAAGACACCGAAACTACCGCCGGGGCCCCGTCCTCGGAGACGCCCCGCCTGCGCGGGGTCTCGTCAGGAGAATGAGCAACATGTTCGAGTTCCGGCTCAATGGCGCGACGGTCCACGTCGATGGCGTCTCCCCCAACACCACGCTGCTCGACTTCCTGCGGGCCCGCGGCCTCACCGGCACCAAGCAGGGCTGCGCCGAGGGCGACTGCGGCGCGTGCACCGTGGCCCTGGTGGACCGGGACGCCCAGGGCAACCGCTGCCTGCGCGCCTTCAACGCGTGCATCGCCCTGGTGCCCATGGTGGCCGGCCGTGAGCTGGTGACGGTGGAAGGCGTGGGCAGCAGCGAGAAGCCTCACCCGGTGCAGCAGGCCATGGTGAAGCACTACGGCTCGCAGTGTGGCTTCTGCACGCCGGGCTTCATCGTCTCCATGGCGGAGGCGTACTCCCGCAAGGACGTCTGTACCCCGTCGGCCGTGGCGGACCAGCTCTGTGGCAACCTCTGCCGCTGCACCGGCTACCGCCCCATCCGCGACGCGATGATGGAGGCGCTGGCCCAGCGCGACGAAGGACCCGCGCCCGCCACGGCGATTCCCTCCGCGCCGCTCGAAGGCCCCGCCGAGCCGTTGTCCCCGCTGCGCTACGAGGCCGGTGGACAGACGTTCCTGCGCCCCACGTCGTGGGAGGAGCTGCTCGACCTGCGCGCGAAGCACCCGGAGGCCCACCTGGTGGCGGGCGCCACCGAGCTGGGGGTGGACATCACCAAGAAGGCCCGCCGCTACCCCTTCCTCATCTCCACCGAGGGCGTGGAGTCCCTGCGCGCCGTCCGCCGTGAGCATGACGGCTGGTATGTGGGCGGCGCGGCCTCGCTGGTGGCGCTGGAGGAGGCCCTGGGTGACGAGCTGCCCGAGGTGAAGAAGATGCTCAACGTCTTCGCCTCCCGGCAGATTCGCCAGCGCGCCACGCTGGCGGGCAACCTGGTGACCGCGTCGCCCATTGGCGACATGGCGCCGGTGCTGCTCGCCCTGGAGGCCTCGCTCGTCCTGGGCTCGGTGCGCGGCGAGCGCACGGTGGCGCTGTCCGACTTCTTCCTCGCCTACCGGAAGACGGCGCTCCAGCCGGACGAAGTGGTTCGCCACATCGTCATCCCCCACGCCGCCGTGCCCGAGGGAGGACGGCGGCTCTCCGACTCCTTCAAGGTGTCCAAGCGGCGCGAGCTGGACATCAGCATCGTCGCCGCGGGCTTCCGCGTGGAGCTGGACGCGGGCGGCGTGGTGACGCTGGCGCGCCTGGGCTACGGCGGCGTCGCGGCCACGCCCGTGCGTGCGCGCCGCGCGGAGGCGGTGCTCACCGGGCAGCCCTGGACGGCCGAGACGGTGGCGCGCGCGCTGCCCGTGCTCGCGGAGGAGCTCACGCCCATCAGCGACCTGCGCGGCAGCGCGGAGTACCGGCGAGGGCTGGTGGCGAGCCTGCTGGAGAAGTTCTTCTCCGGCTCGCACAGCCCGGCCCTGGACGCCGCGCCGGGCTTCGACGCGGGTGACGTTCAGGCCCCCGCGGACGCGGGGCGCGCGCTGCGGCACGAGAGCGCGCTGGGCCACGTGACGGGCAGCGCGCGGTACGTGGACGACCAGGCGCAGCAGCGGCCCATGCTGGAGGTCTGGCCGGTGTGCTCGCCCCATGCGCACGCCCGCATCCTCAAGAGAGACCCCACGGCGGCGCGCAAGGTGCCCGGCGTGGTGAAGGTGCTCATGGCCGAGGACATCCCCGGCATGAATGACACCGGCCCCATCCGCCGCGACGAGCCGCTGCTGGCGGACCGCGAGGTGCTCTTCCACGGGCAGATGGTCGCGCTGGTGGTGGGCGAGTCCGTGGAGGCCTGCCGCGCGGGCGCCCGCGCCGTGGAGGTGGAGTACGAGCCCCTGCCCGCCATCCTCACGGTGGAGGACGCCGTGGCGCGGAGCAGCTACCACACCGAGCCACACGTCATCCGCCGGGGCGACGTGGACGCCGCGCTGGACAGCAGCCCCCACCGCCTGTCGGGCACGCTGGCCATTGGCGGGCAGGAGCACTTCTACCTGGAGACCCAGGCCGCCTTCGCCGAGCGCGGTGACGACGGCGACATCACCGTCGTGTCCTCCACCCAGCACCCGTCCGAGGTGCAGGCCATCATCTCCCATGTGCTGCACCTGCCGCGCAGCCGCGTGGTGGTGAAGTCGCCGCGCATGGGCGGCGGCTTCGGCGGCAAGGAGACGCAGGGCAACGCGCCCGCCGCGCTCGTCGCGCTGGCCGCGTGGCACACGGGGCGTTCAGTGCGGTGGATGCTGGACCGCGACGTGGACATGGCGGTGACGGGCAAGCGCCACCCGTTCCAGGCCTCCTACGAGGTGGGCTTCGACGACCAGGGGCGGCTGCTGGCCCTGCGCGTCCAGCTGGTGTCCAATGGCGGCTGGTCCCTGGACTTGTCCGAGTCCATCCTGGACCGCGCGCTTTTCCACCTGGACAACGCGTACTACGTGCCGGCGCTGGCGTACTCCGGGCGGGTGGCGAAGACGCACCTCGTCTCCAACACCGCCTTCCGCGGCTTCGGTGGTCCACAGGGCATGCTGGTGACGGAGGAGGTCCTCGCCCGCGTGGCCCGGGCCGTGGGGCTGCCAGCGGACGAGGTCCGCGAGCGCAACCTCTACCGCGGCGCCGGAGAGACGAACACCACGCACTACGGCCAGGAGCTGGAGGACGAGCGCATCCTCCGCGTGTGGGAGGAGCTCAAGCAGTCGTCGGAGTTCGAGCGCCGGCGGCGCGACGTGGCGGCGTTCAACGCCCAGTCCCCCTTCATCAAGCGGGGGCTCGCCATCACCCCCATGAAGTTCGGCATCTCCTTCACCGCCACCTTCCTCAACCAGGCCGGCGCGCTGGTGCACGTGTACCGGGACGGCTCGGTCATGGTGTCCCACGGTGGCACGGAGATGGGCCAGGGCCTGCACACCAAGGTGCTGGGCGTGGTCATGCGCGAGCTGGGCGTCACGGCGGACGCGGTGCGGATGGCGAAGACGGCGACGGACAAGGTGCCCAACACCTCCGCCACGGCGGCCTCCAGCGGCTCTGACTTGAACGGCGCCGCCGTGCGCGTGGCCTGCGTCACGCTGCGGGAGCGGCTGGCCCCGGTGGCTGTGCGCCTGTTGTCGGACCGGCACGGGCGGAGCGTGGCGCCGGACGCCCTGCTGTTCAGTGACGGGAAGGTGGGCCCGCGCGGGGAGCCCGAGGTCGCCCTGCCCTTCGCGGACGTGGTGGAGGCGGCGTACCTGTCGCGCGTGGGCCTGTCCTCGACGGGCTACTACCAGACGCCGGGCATCGGCTACGACAAGGCCAAGGGCCGGGGACGCCCCTTCCTCTACTTCGCCTACGGCGCGGCGGTGTGCGAGGTGGAGGTGGACGGCCACACGGGCATCAAGCGCGTGCTGCGCGTGGACCTGCTGGAGGACGTGGGTGATTCGCTCAACCCCGGCGTGGACCGCGGGCAGATTGAAGGCGGCTTCGTCCAGGGCCTGGGCTGGCTCACGGGCGAGGAGCTCCGCTGGGACGCGAATGGCCGGCTGCTCACGCACTCCGCCAGCACCTACGCGGTGCCGGCCTTCAGCGACGCGCCCATCGACTTCCGGGTGCGGCTGCTGGAGCGGGCGCAGCAGCACAACACCATCCACGGCAGCAAGGCCGTGGGTGAGCCGCCGCTGATGCTGGCCATGTCCGCGCGCGAGGCCCTGCGTGAGGCGGTGGCCGCCTTCGGACAGGCCGGTGGCGACGTGGAGCTCGCCTCCCCCGCCACGCACGAGGCGCTGTTCCTCGCCATCCAGAAGCGGCTGGCGCGCGCGGCGGCGGAGAGCGGACGCGAGGCGGCCTGAGCCGCCGCTCGGACGGACGGCGGCCATGGCTCAGCGTGGGGCCTGGAGCCGCTCCCGCCGGAAGCCCTCCGGGCTCAGCCCCCACCAGCGCTTGAAGGCGCGGTGGAAGGCCACCGGGTCCGCGTAGCCGAGGAGGAAGGACACCTCGGCGATGGACATGCGGCGCTGGAGGTAGGACTCGGACAGCTCGCGGCGCAGGGCCTCGACGATGGCCGCGTAGCGCTGCCCTTCTGCCGCGAGCCGCCGCTGGAGCGTCCGCGGCGGCTGCCGCAGAGCCCGGGCGACAGCCACGAAGGAGAAGTCCCCGCCGGCCAGCTCGCGCCGGACCTGCTCCCGGACGCGCTCGGTGGTCGTGGACACGTCCGGCAGACGCTCCAGCGCACGCTGCGCCTGACGTTGGAACATGGCGTTGAGCAGCGCGTTCGCGTGGAGGAAGGGCCGCTGGGCGTCCTCGTGGGAGAACTCGATGGCGTTGAAGGGCGCGCCGAACTCCAAGGGACACCCGAAGAGCGCCTCGTGCTCGCGGAGGTCCGCGGGCGCGGTGTGGGTGAAGCGCACGACGAGCGGCCGGACCTCCACGCCCGTGAAGGCCCTCACCCCGGTGGCGAACTGCACCAGCGCCGCGTCCACCAGGTGCCGGTGCGCGGGCCGGGGCGCGCCCACGGGCGTGAAGCGCATGCGCACCCCACGCTCCGTCTCCTCCAGCAGGAAGCGCTCCCCGTCTCCCCAGACGCGCTGGTAGCGGCAGCCCCGCTCCATGGCGTCCCGCAGCGTCGCGCAGGTGAGAACGACGAAGGTGGCCGGGTCATCCAGGTCCACCACGTCCACGCGGGCGATGTGCAGCCCCAGGTTCGCGTCCCCGGACAGCGCCTCCGCCCGCTCCAGCAGTCCGTCCAGCGCGGCGTAGGGAATTCGCAGCTCCGGGTCTTCCAGGTCCTCCATCCGGAAGCCCGCCTCCCGGCAGAGCGCCTCCACCGGCAAGCCTCGCGTCGCCGCGAGCCGGAGCGCCTGCCGCGCCATCCGCGCTGACAAGGACGGCTCGGAGGATGAGGACGGAGGCGGCCGCGCCACGAACGGGACGTTAATGGCGCGGTGGCGCGGACAGCAAGCCGTTCTGTCGCCATCCGTCAGTGCGCGGGTGACGGGGGGCGCGCACGCTTGGATTCTCATGGACGACACGCCTTCGCTGCTCCCCCGGCTGCATCTCTTCGAGTTCACCGACCAGGCGTGGTTCCCCGCCGTGCTGCGGGACCTGACGACCGACTACCTCCACACTGTCAGCACGCGCCTGGGAATGTTCGACGCCGCGGCGGAAGTCCTGGCGCGCGGGCTGAATGCGGCACAGGGCCCTGAGCTGGTGGACCTGGGCTCCGGCGGCCGAGGCCCCCTGCCCCGCCTGCGACAGCTGCTCGCGGAGAAGCACGGCATCGACGCGCGCGTGGTGCTCACCGACAAGTTCCCCAACGCCCAGGCCGCCGAACGGGCGCGGGCAGAGGGCGTGCAGTACCTGGAGCGCTCGGTGGACGCGCTCCAGGTTCCAACGGACCTGCGGGGCATGCGCACCCTCTTCAACGCCCTGCACCACTTCCGGCCGGACGAGGCCCGCGCGGTGCTGGTGGACGCCCAGGCCCGCGGCGTTCCCATCGCCGCGTTCGAGACGGTGCGCCGCACGCCCCCGGCCCTGCTGTCCATGTTGCTGGTGCCCCTGCTGGTGCTGCTCTTCACGCCCCTGGTGAGGCCGCTGACGCCGCTGCGGCTGCTGCTCACCTACGTGGTGCCCGTGGCCCCGCTCATCATCTTCTGGGACGGGCTGGTGTCCGCGCTGAGGACGCACCAGCCCGACGAGCTCCGGCGGATGACGGCGGCCCTGGCGCGCGAGGGATACACCTGGGAGGTGGGCGAGGCGAAGGCCCCGGGCAAGGCCGCCATCACCTACGTGTTGGGGCGGCCCTCGCGCTGAGGCGTCAGCGCACGTGCAGCAGCGCCAGCAGCACGAAGAGGCCGTTGAGGCCCACGCCCACGGACATGTAGTTGCCGCTCGCCCGGGACAGGCCGGCGGCGACGTTGACATGGCCGAAGTACCCCAGGGCCAGCCGCGTGCCCACCTCCGCGCCCACGTTGAAGCCCGGGTCGCGCGAGGCGCGCGTCGCGGTGCCCATCATCAAGCGGCCGTAGGGCACCACCCAGGTATTGACGAAGTGCTGGTAGCCGACGAAGCCGTTGAACTCGGAGATGCCCCGGCTCGTGTAGGCCAGGTTCGAGCCGATGTTGAGCCGCCGGCTCAGGAAGGCCATGGGCTGGATGGTGAGGGCCAGGTCCGCCGTCGGCCGCCACGCCCCCACCCGGTACTGCATGGCGAAGTCGAAGGGCGGCTTGTCCAGCGCCGGCGCCTCCCACCGGAGCCGGGCCGCCGCCAGGGCGTGCGCTTCGCCCCCCCGCGCGTCGTAGAGGTCCGCGAGCGCCAGGGCGCCTTCCTCGCTGTCCGTCTCGTACACCGTGACGAGCGGCGCCTCGGCGCCCGCGAGGTTGCCGTCCGCCATGCGCAGGCGCCCCAGGGCCAGGCACCCCTGCTCCGAGCCACCGTCACAGGCCTTGGAGAAGGCCGTCTCCGCCTGGCTCCGGTCGCCGTCCTGGAGGAGCTGCTCGCCCCACTCGTTGCAGGCCCACAGGTGGCCCTTCTCGCAGGAGGTGCTGCGGGGCAACGCTTGGGTCGTGACGCACGCCACCAGGAGAGGACACATCACCGCCAGGAACGCCAGTTGCCGCATGTCCGGTATTCAACCACAAGCGCGCCCGGGCTTCCTCGGTCTCCAAGCCCGGGACGCCGCGCCCGGGTGCCTGGTCGCCCTCCACCCGAACGGGGCAGCCCGGCCAGCCCTCCATTCCCTGGGAGCCCCCTGGTCATGGGGAGGGCGAGCACAGACCTTGAGGGCATGGAGGAGGACCTGTGGCGCCAGTTGCCTTTCACGAAGACACCTTCCGCCCTCAACCCGCGCAGCCGCTCCCGCGGCAGGAGCCCCGATGAAGGTTCCGGAGATGTTGGAGCACCTGCCGGGGGTCGGCCCCCTGATTGGCCGGATTGCGCACGGGCACGAGGACGCCGTGCCGCGCCGGGAGACCACCGTGACGCTTCCGGACTTCGCCGCCGTACCCCTACCGAAGACAGAGCGGGCGCTGGGCGACGGCCGCACGCTGGTGGTCCGCAACCCGGCGGTGCGCTCGCCTCGCGGTCCAGGGCTCACGGTGATGACGTACAACATCCTGCTCGGTGGACAGCGCCGCGAGGCCTTGCTGGGCTACTTCGACGACCTGGAGGCCCAGGGGCGGCTGCCGGACGTGCTGGGCCTGCAGGAGGCCAACGTCCCCAGCTCCGTGCTCCTGGCGGAGCGCTACGGCTTCCACCTGGCGTACCAGGGGCATGACGGCGGTCCCGGGGCGCGGCTGGTGAACGGAAAGGCCTTCCTCACCCGGCACCCGCTGGTGGACGCGGCGCACTTCACGTACGCCACCCCCGACGCGGAGCGGGACGCGGCCATCATGCGGCGCGGCGGCGACCCCTGCGAGATTCCCGAGGACCGGGGCGCGCTGTACGTGCGCCTGGAGGTGGAGGGCCACCCGGTGGTGCTCTACAACGTGCACCACACCCTGGGCGACTCCGGCATCAACGCCCGCAACCTCCGCCAGCTCAACGCGTTGCTGCACCACCGTGAGGTCATGCACGCGGTGGTGCTGGGGGACTTCAACGCCAACACCGCCATCAAGACGGGCGGCTCCTGGCTGATGGCGCACCTCAGGACGTACGACGACACCGACACGGTGGAGGAATACGAGGTGCGCTACGGCGAACCCCACGCCAGCGTGGGGGACGAAGGGGTGGGCAACATCGCCGACCCGCGCCTGCGGCACGAGCTGCACGTGCTGGAGCAGAGCCTGCCGGAGACCATCGCCCACGCCACCACCGCGCAGGTGCGCCTGCCAGGGGGGGCGCTCATGACGCCGAAGCAGGCGTGCGCCGAGCTGCGCTCCGGCCGGGTGCAGCGCGGCAGCGAACACTGGCTGCGGCTCCAGGACATCGCCGACAGCGCCACCCTCACCTCGCTGCCGGATGAGAATGGCGTGGTGCCCGCGACGGGCAAGCGCTTCGACAACCTCTACGCCAGCCCTGGACTGGTCCCCCGCCTCTTCGAGGTGGACCGCTGCACCGAGTCCTCCGACCACCAGCCCGTGGTGGCGCATTACGACGTGCGCACCCCGGGGCTGAAGGACGGCAAGCCCGCCTCCGGCACCGTCCAGCGGCCCACCTGATGCGCCAGCCGCACCGGCGCTGGCGCCCCCGTCCCGCGAGGCCTCATGGCCCCGCGGGACACGCGGGCAGGGACGTAATCCACGCATCCACCAGCCCCGCGCCCTCCGTGTCCTCCACCGCGCTGGCCAGCGGCGGCATGCGCGTCATCGACAGCGAGTGCATGCGCCGCGACAGGACCGACTTCGACGGGTCTCCCGGTGTGACCAGCATCGCGCCGGGCACGCCCAGCTCGCCCTGCTGCGGCGCCACGCCACAAATCTTCGCGGCGGCGAGCGACGTGGCGTAGCGCAGGTCCGACTCACCGCGGCCCAGGCCATTGGGCCGGTGACAGACGGCGCAGTTGGCGTGCAGGTAGGCCCGCGCGCGCGCCTCCACGGGCTCCGGCCCGGTGTACGTCGGCATCCGGGGGAGCTGCTCCACCGGGGCCGGCAGGGTCAGCACGCCAATGTGCTCCAGGGTCCGGAGCTGCGACGCGATGCGCCCGCCTGGGTATTCGAAGTCCCCGTTGAGCTGCGCGACCTCCAGGCCCAGCACGAAGCCCGCGGTGGCGTTGTGACACTGCATGCATTCGCCCCGGCTGGGGTATGTCCACGTCTGCGCCCCCACCGTCTTCACCTTGCCCGTCTCCAGCAGCGTCGCGTCGGTCCCCGCTTCGTTCCACTCATACGTGTAGCCCGCCCAGGTGCCGTCCGGATGGCGCATGAAGAGGCGCGTCTCCACGCGCTTGCCGCCCAGGAGGAACGTCTTCACCGTCACGGTGCCGGGAGGCGCGTCCAGCACGCCCTCTGGCCCCACCGTCATCACCGTCCCGTCCGGCACGCCGAGGAACCGCTCCTTCTGCGCGCCGTCCGACCAGAGCGGGGCATTCACGCCGTACGGGATGAGGCCCGCCGAGGGGAGGTTGGCGTTCGCCGGGTCCACGCAGCCCGTGACGGACAGCAGCGCGGGGAACGCCTCGCCGCCGGGCGCGGGGGGCGTGGACGCGTGGATGCGGTGCAGTCCGCCCCCGGCGAAGTCCACCACCAACAGCTCGCCGTCGTTCAGCTCGGCGAACGAGGCGATGCTGAGCGGCGTGGTGACGAGCACCTGCGGCACCGCGGCGGCGCCAGGCACGGCGTCGCCCGGCAACGTCCAGATGCGGCCCGAGCCGAAGTCACCGAAGACGTACTTTCCGGAGAGCGCCGGCACGGCGGCGCCGCGGTACACGTAGCCGCCGGTGATGGAGACGCCTTCGGTCCGGCCATAGACGGCCACGGGCGGCGTCAACCCGGCGGTGCCGCAGCCGCTCCCACGGGCGCACTCGGTCCCCTCCAGGATGCTCCAGCCGTAGTTTCCGCCCAGCTCGACGCGGTTGATTTCCTCGAGGAGCTTCTCGCCCACGTCGCCCAGCCAGAGCGCGCCGGTGCTCCGGTCGAAGCTCCAGCGCCACGGGTTGCGGAAGCCGGTGGCGTAGATTTCCTTCCGCCCACCGCTGGTGGCGTAGGGGTTGGTGGGCGGAATGGCATAGGGCCGCGCGCTGTCCACGTCGAGCCGCAGCATCTTCCCCAGCAGGAGCTCCGGATTCTGGGCCGTCTGGTTCGGGTCCACCCGTCCGCCGCCGTCACCGAAGGCGAAGTAGAGGAAGCCATCCGGTCCGAACGCGAGGTGGCCGCCGTTGTGGAAGGAGAACGGCTGGTCCTGTTCGAGCACGACCTCCGCGCTCGCCGGGTCCAGGGTGGCCCCACCATCCGGGCTGAGGTAGCGGACGATGTACGAGCGGAGTCCCCCCATCGCGTTGTTCCCCACGTAGGAGAGGAACACCTGGCCATTGGTGGCGAACGCCGGGTGGAAGGCCATCCCGAGCAAGCCCGTCTCGTCATGCTCGATGTTCACCTGTCCGGAGAGGTCGATGACCACGGAGCTGGTGGGCGGCGCGGCGTCCTTGTCGAACATGCGCACCCTTCCCCCCCGCTCCACCACGTAGATGCGGCGGCTGTCCCCCGGCGCCTGGAGGGCGAACAAGGGCTGGGTGAAGCTCAGCTCCGGGAACGCGCGCGAGAGCGTGGCCCCCGCGGGGTCCGGGGGCCGGGGAGGCGCGACACACGTCGGGTTCGCGGGGCGCACGTCGAGCCCGAAGAGCGCATGGGCATCCGGGCCCCCACCATCTGGCGCCGTCGGCGTGCTCCCGTCTCCATCCGTGCCTGGCCCTCCGTCTGCTTGTGGGTCGATGATTTCATCTTCGTCCCCAGGGCGATCGGAGCGGTCACCCGAGGAGCCAGGACATGCGAGCGAAATGCCGAGCAGGCCCATCGCGAGCGCCACCACGCCCAGCAGCATCAGGACAGACGGTCGTCGTTGTTTCATGGCGCTGCTGTGGTGGTTCGGCATGGGGCGAAACGCCAGGGACTGGACCTCGCGGCTGGGGCGGCCTCTGCCGGATGCCGGACCTCGTGGTTGGCAGGCGTCGTGAAGTAGGACCGCGCATCGTCCCTGGGACGTCTTCCCCCGGACACGGCGCGCTGCCTGACGGTCCCGCTGAAAAAGGCAGACAGCGGAGCGACCCCTTCCCGTGTCGCGCCGTCCCGGGGCGGACGGCCCTGCGGGGGCCGGCCTCACCGCGCGCAAGCCCCTAGATTGCTCGGGGAGGAGGCCTCATGAAGACAGGCAGTGGGACATCCAGCTTCGTTCGTCCGTTCGCGGGCGCTGCGCTCACCGCCGCCGTGCTCGCCTTCATGGGAGTGCCCGCGGCGGCGGTCGCCCAGGGCGTCGTGCCCCAGGTGTCCTGTTACCAGCGCGCGACCGACGGCGGACTCGGCGACTCCCTGGCCACCCAGCTCTGCCGCGGCGCTCGTTCATCCACGCCCGCCGACTGCTTCGTGCGCGCCCAGGATGAAGGCTCACTCACGCAAAGCCAGGCCGTCCAGTTGTGCCAGTTCGCCGCGCCCGACGAAGACCCCGCGGGTTGCTACCTTCAGGCCCGGGAGCAGACCTTCACGGACCCAGCGCGCGTGTTGCAACTGTGCCAGCCCGCGGTCCAGAGCTGTCCCGGCTACGTGGAGTAGGCCGGCGCGGCTCGCTTCGTCGGTAGCAGCAACTCCCGCAGGCGCGCGAGGTCCACCGGCTTCACCAGGTGCTCGTCGAAGCCTGCCTCCAGCGCGCGGCGCCGGTCCTCTTCCAGGCCGTAGCCCGTCACGGCGATGAGCACCAGGTCGCGCCCTTCGTCCGTCGAACGGAGCGCGCGGGCCACCTCGTAGCCGTCGAGCCCGGGCAGGCCGATGTCCAGCAATACGACTTCGGGACGGAGCTCGCGCGCCCGCGCAAGCCCCGAGGGGCCGTCCTCCGCTTCGCTGACGGTGTGCCCTTCCATCTCAAGCAGCTCGCGGACGAGCTGCCTGCTGTCGGTGTGGTCATCCACCAGCAACACGTGACGTCCGGAGGCTGGCGCCACGGGCGCGTCTTGAAGCACAGGCGCCTGTTCGACCTGGCCGCGCGGCAGCCGCACCGTGAAGGTGCTGCCCTTCGCGAGCCCGTCACTGTGCGCGCGCACGGAGCCGCCATGCAGCTCCACCAACCGCTTCACCAGCGTGAGGCCAATGCCCAGGCCTCCCTGCGCGCGGTCCAGGGTGCGTTCGGCCTGGAAGAAGAGCTCGAACACGCGCTCCTGAAGGTCCGGTGACAGGCCATCTCCGGTGTCGGACACCTCCAGCACCACGTGGCCGGGCTCCTCCCGCGTCACCACGCGGACGCGGCCGCCGTGCGGCGTGTACTTGAGCGCGTTGGACACGAGGTTCGTCACGACCTGCTCCAGGCGGCTCGCGTCCCCCTCCAGCCAGGCCCGCGGGGCCTCCACCTCCACCTGGTGCGCCTGCGTCCGTCCGGAGGACTCCAGCGCCGCGACGGCGCGCCGCACGCACTCCGACAAGTCCATGGTCTGCTTCTGGAGCAGGATGCGGCCACTGCTCACCCGCTCCACGTCGAGCAGGTCGTCCACCAGCCGCGCCAGATGGAGGGCCTGCCGCTCCACCAGGGCGCGCGCCCGCTCGCGGCTGGCGGCGCCCTCCGTCACCGACAGCACCTTCACGCCGCTGGTGATGGCGGACAGCGGGTTGCGCAGCTCATGGCCCAGCATGGCCAGGAACTGGTCCTTGGCGAGGTTGGCCGCCTCGGCCTCCGTCATCTTCGTCCGCAGCGCGGCCTCGCGCTCCATCACCATGGCCGCGGTGAGCGCGAGCGTCGCCCGCAGGTCCTCCAGCTCGGAGATGCCCGTGGGCCCCACGTTGGTGAAGGCATCCGCCGAATCCGGGCGCTCCCGGGCCGCGCGGGCCAGGGCGCGGAGCGGACGCGTCATGCGGCGGCTCACCCAGGCGGCCCAGGCGGTGGCGACGGCACAGCACCCCAGCCCCGCGATGAGCAGCGCGAAGAGGGACTGGTTCACCGACGCGGCGAACACCTCGCGCGGCCCCGAGAACGACACCGTCCAGGGCACCAACCGCAAGCGCGAGTAGGCCGTGAACGACTTCATCCCATCCACTGTCTGCGTCGCGAAGAAGCCCTCGCGGCTCGCGCGGATTCTCTCGACGTATTCGGGCCGGGCCTTCGTTCCGACGAACCGGGCGCGGCCCCGGCTGCGCGAGAGGATGACGCCCTCCTCGTCCACCAGCGCGCCCAGCCAGTCCCCCGGGACGCGCTGTTCGTCCCAGAGCTTGTCGAAGTGCTGCATGGCGTACGTCGCCACCAGCACGCCCGCGAGCACGCCCTGACGCCGCACCGGCATCGCCACCGCCACGGTGGGCGCCCCCTGGAGGCGCGGGGAGGGAAAGTCGGAGATGACCACGCGCCCCGTCTCCACGACCTCGCGCACGTAGGGCCGCTCATCCACGAGCGCCGTCAGGTCGGTTCCGAAGGGCTGGTCCGTGGAGAACATCGTCCGGCCCTCCACATCCAGCAGGAAGAGCGAACCCCATTGTGCCTGGGACGCCACCACGGCCTGGCAGGTGGCATGGAAGGTCTCCAGGTCGCCTTGCGACAGCGGGGCTGAATGCGACAGCACCTCCAGCGCCCGGACCGACTGCCCCAGCTCCCGCTCCACGACGAGCGTCAGCGCCCGGGCCGTCTCACGCATGCCCTGCGCCCGCGCCTCCCGCTGCGACACCGCGAAGCGGCTCACCGCCCCCGCCGCGAAGAGCACGAGCGGCACGAGCAGGCCGAGCGCGAGCAACCCGAGATAGAAGCGAAGCGAACGCGGCTTCATCGACCGGCGACCTTCCAGGGAAGCATCGCGCCGCATCCTGCACGGACGGGAGCACGAGGTGCCCTCCAGTACACTGGAATGACGTGACCTGAACAGTCTCGCGGAGGATGAGCTCAAGCGTCGACTTGCGGATGCCTGCTCGCCTCCCATCACGAGGCCAGGGCCAGGGTCGCGTTGACTGCGGGTGAAGCAAAAGCGCACAGTTTTCCGCGCCATGAACGAAAAGAGCGCGTCCTACCAGTCGTGGCTGGAGTCGTTCGCCAGCGAGCACGGCGCCACCGCGGGCACCATCCACCTTCAGCGGGGAGATGACCTCTTCCTCGTGGCCGCCCTCAACATCCCGCCGCCGTTGATGACGGCCGTCCAGCACGTGCCACACGGCAAGGGAATGGCGGGGCTCGCCCAGGTGCGCAAGCAGCCCGTGCAGACGTGCAACCTGAAGGAGGACACGTCCAGCGACATCAAGCCGGGCGCGAAGGCGGTGGACGCGCGCGCGGCGGTGGCGATTCCGGTGCTCGACGCGACAGGCCGGGTGCGCGCGGTGGTGGGCATCGCCTTCACCGAGGAAGGCTCGCTGGCCGTCGAGCGCGAGACGTCCCTGATGGCCGCGGCGTCCCGACTCCCCATCGCGGATGGCTGAGCCCACGCCGGGCCTGACGGCGGCGGGTGAAGGCGGGCTGTCCGGCCGCGCCGTCATGGGCTGGGCGGCCTTCAGCGGGCTGCTGCTGGCCGCCATCCTGGTGCCCTTCGCCTGGTTCGGCGCCAGCCTGGAGACCGCGGCTGGAGACTTCCTGGCCATGCGGCCACCGTCCTGGCAGGTCGCGCTGCTGCTCGGGGGACTGCTGGCCTGCGATGCCGTGCTGCCCGTGCCCTCCAGCCTGGTGGGCACCGCGGCCGGGGGCCTGCTGGGCTTCTGGGGCGGCGCGGCCACGTCCTGGCTGGGGATGATGGCGGGCTGCGCGGTGGGCTATGGCCTGGGCGCGCGAGCCGGAACGGCGGCGCTGCGGCGCATGGTGGGTGACGCCGAGCTGAACCGGCTGGCCCGCGCCGCCGACCGGGTGGGGCCCTGGTTCCTGCTCGCCTTCCGCGCGGTGCCGGTGCTGGCGGAGACGTCCGTGCTCTTCGCGGGCACCAGCCGCATGCGCCCCCGGACGTTCCTCACCGTGAGCGCCCTGGCCAACCTGGGCGTCTCGGTGACCTATGCCGCGCTGGGCGCCAGCGCCGCGCGGCTGGAGTCGTTCCTGCTGCTCTTCGCGGGCATGGTGCTGCTGCCCGGCCTGGCGCTGGCCTGGATGCGGCGAAGGACACCACCGCATCCGGCCCCGGCGCCACGCTAGGGCGGCCTGCTCAGCTCCGCGCCGCGCGCGCGTCACGGCCCCGGGCGCGGGCGGCCTTGGCGAGCGCGTCCGCGCCCTTCTCGTCACCGCGCATCCACTCCTTCATCGCGGGGACGATGCTCTTGCTCCAGCCCTTGCCGGCGCGCACGGACAGATAGTCCTTCACCAGCGCGTCCACCATGGCGGACAGCTGCTCCATCAGGAAGAGCCGCTCGGAGAGCTGGTCATCCTCCTCCTCGCTCATCAGCGCCGGCAGCTTGCCCGCGCGGATGTCGAGGAACTCGGAGTCCACCGTGGCCTCGAACTCCTTCTCGCCCTGGGTGAAGCGCAGGCGGGCCTGGGCCACCAGCAGCCCGCGGTCCAGCGAGTGCTTCACCTGCTCGGAGTACGGCGCCAGGGTGCCCTTGGCGCTCATCTCCGTCACGTCGCCCGCCACGCCGCGCAGCACCACGCGGCCCATGAAGAGGACGCTGACCCCCTCACCTTCCACCTCGACGAGCGGCCCGCCCGCCTCGGTGCGCCACAGGAGCCACGTGAGGAACTCCCGGCCCAGGTAGGCGCGGCCACGCAGGAGCTGGTCCTGCGCCTTGCCCTTCTCGGCTTCGGCCTCGTCCTTCGTCTCCTCGGTGGCGCCGCCGTCCACGCCGACATCACCGCGCATGAAGGCCGCTTCGGCCCGCGCCTCGTCACGCCTCGCCATGTGCCACCTCCGCCGTCGTCGGCAGGTCCATGCCAATCAGCTCCGTGGTGGGCCCCAGCAGGGACTCGTCGATGCCCGCCGTCTGCGCCATGGCCGACGGCGTCATGCCGAAGAACTTCACGTTCAGCCCGCCCTCCAGCGCGACGGTGATTTCGTCCACCACCTTGCGCGACGCGGACCAGATCTGCACCTGCTGCGTCTTCAGGTTCCAGCTCACGTCCACCGTCGACGTGCGGGGCGTGGCGCGGTTGCGGAGCATCTGGCGGATTTCGCCGCGGCTCTGCGTCTTCTCGCCCCGGCTGGGCGGACGGCCATTCTCCTTCTCGAAGGCGGCGGCCCACTTCGCCAGCTCCGCCTTGAGCGCCGCGGCCGGCACCTTGATGGTGTCGATGCGGAAGGCGAACAGGGCGTACTCCCCGTAGTAGAGACGGCCGGCGGAGAACTCACTGGACTCCTCGGTCTCCAGCTCCACGAAGCCGACGGCGCGCTCTTCTTCGGAGCGGCGGTCGATGGGCTCGAACGCGTGCGCCTTGAGGCCGCGCGTCAGCCAGCGTTTGACATCCGAGGGCGCTTCCTTTGCCGGTTCGACCCGGAAGCGCGACAGCGTGACAGCACCACGAAGGACAGGCATGGGGCGCGGCAGGATGGGGGGCGAGCGCCGTGCCGTCAAGGCACTCGGCGTGGGTGGCGGCCCACCTCGGCCCCATGACAGGTCCGCCCCACGGCGGTAGCGTGGCGGGCGACATGCGCCGCGTCCTGTCCGCCTCGTTGCTGCTCATGGCCCCCCTGGTGCTCTCCGGCTGCTTCCGAGAGACGCGGCCCGAGGGCGACACCCTCCCCTCCCTGGCCCGCGCGCTCTTCGACACCCTGGAGGCCGAAGGCGCCCTGGCCAGCGCCTACGTGGTGGATGCGCGGACGGGCGAGCCGCTCTTCACCCACCGCGAGCACGTCCGGCTCCTGCCCGCCTCCACGCTCAAGGTCGTCTCCACCGCGTCCGTCCTCTCCGCGCTGGGCGCGGACTTCCGCTTCCAGACGCCGGTGGCCCTGGAGGGCACGCTGGAGGGCGGCCTCTTCCTGGGCGACATCGTGGTGGACCCCACCGGGGACCCGTCCCTGGGCTCGTGGCGCTTCCCCGAGACGGCCCTGGCGTGCGAGCAGGTGGCGGAGGCCCTCCAGGCGCGCGGCGTCCGCCAGTGGCGCGGGAAGGTGCGCGTGCGCGGCGCGAAGGAGGCGGAGCTCCCGTTTGGCCCTGGCTGGGCCTGGGATGACGCCGCCTATGCCTACAGCGCGGCGCCCACGGCCTTCGTCTTCCGGGAGAACGTGGTGGACGTGGCGCTGTCCCGGGCCGCGGGCGCGGACTGCGCGCAGCCCCCCACCCTCCAGGTGACGCCCGCCTTCGCGACGCTGACGGCCGTGGTGGGCGTGGACACGAACGCGGAGCGCCCCTCCCTGGCCTGCGTGCGCCAGCGTGGCGGGCCCGGCGTGCGCTGCCTGTGGCGCTCCGCCGCGGACACCTGCCCCCGCTCCGCCGCGGTGAGGCTGTCGGTGGACGACCCCGAGCAGCTCTTCGCCGCCTGCGTGGAGGCGTCCCTGCTGGAGCGCGGCATCCCCCGGCTGCCCATGACGCTGGAGGCGCCCACGCCGCCGCGGCCCTCCGTGCCCGCGCCCCTGGTCACCCTGATCAGCCCGCCGCTGTCCGCGCTGGTGAAGGTGACGAACAAGGAGTCCCTCAACCTGTACGCGGAGCGCCTGGGCCTGCGCTTCGCGCGCGAGCTCACGGGCACGGAGAGCTATGGCGCCCTGCGCGCCGCGCTGACGGAGGAGCTGGCCCGCCGAGGCATCCCCTCGCGTGACTTGCGCCCGGTGGATGGCAGCGGCCTGTCCCGGTACAACCTGGCCACCGCGCGGGGACTGGTGCGCGTCCTCTTCACCAGCCTGCGCGAAGCCTACGGTGCCGCGCTGCTGGACAGCCTGCCCGTGGCCGGCCAGGACGGCACGCTCGTGGCCCGCCCCGTCACCGCCGACACGGCGGGCCACATCCGCGCGAAGACGGGCACGCTGTCCGGCCAGCGGTGCTTCGTGGGGGTGGTGGACCGGCCGACAGACGCGCGGCACCCGCGCGTCGTCTTCGCGCTGATGCTGGGGAACATGGACGACGGCACCGCCCTGCCCGCCAACGAGGCGTTCGACCGGTTCGCGGCGGGGCTCGTCACGCTGCCGCTGCGCTGACGGCCAGGGCGCACCGTCTCATTCTCAACGGTCGCACGGCGCAGGCGCGAGCGAACACCCGGCGCGCGGCGGCATTCCCGACGCAACGAAGCCGTTTCCCGTCCCGAGGGACGTGGCAGGCTGCCGCGCGTTTTCCAACCCCGAGGTGAACCGTGAAGCTGAAGACCGCATTGACGGCGGCGGCGGTGCTGACCCTGCCGCTGGCTGCGCCGGCCGCCCCCGCCCCCGCGCCCACCGCGGCGGCGCCCCGCAAGGCCGCCGCCAAGGCGCCCGCGACGCCGAAGAAGGAGCAGGTGGACACCTACCACGGCACGGCGGTGAAGGACCCGTACCAGTGGCTGGAGGACTCGTCCGACGCGCAGGTGAAGCAGTGGAACGACGCGCAGAACGCGTACACCCGCGCGCTGCTGGACAAGCTGCCCGGACGCGAGTCCATCCGCCAGCGCGTCTCCGAGCTGCTGAGCTGGAAGTCCCCTGGCTACGGCGGGCTGCACGAGGCCGGCGGCACGCTGTTCGCCGTGAAGTACCAGCCGCCCAAGCAGCAGGCCTTCCTGGTCGTGCTCGGCTCGGTGGATGACACGTCCAAGGAGCGCGTGCTGCTGGACCCCATGGTGGTGGACCCGTCGGGCCACACCACCATCGACTGGTACGTCCCCACGCTGGACGGCAAGCGAATCGCAGTGTCGATGTCGAAGAGCGGCACGGAGAGCGGCGACGTCACCGTCTATGACGTGGCCACCGGCAAGCCACTGCCGAATGAGACCGTGCCCCGCGTGAACAGCGGTACGGCGGGCGGCAGCCTGACGTGGACGGCGGACGGCAAGGGCTTCTTCTACACGCGCCACCCGCGCGGCGAGGAGCGCCCCGAGGCGGACCGGAACTTCTTCCAGCAGGTCTACTTCCACCAGCTCGGCACGCCCACCCAGAAGGACACGTATGTGCTGGGGAAGGACTTCCCGCGCATCGCGATGACGGAGCTGGACACGTCCCACGACGGCAAGCACATCTCCGCCGTCGTGGCCAACGGCGATGGCGGCGAGTACATGGTGTACCTGCGCGACGCCGCCGGGAAGTGGTCGCAGGTGTCGAAGTTCGAGGACAAGGTCATCCGCGCGCGCTTCGGCCACGACGGCGCGATGTACCTGCTCAGCCGCAAGGACGCGCCGCGCGGCAAGGTGCTGCGGCTGCCGCTGGCCACGCCCACGCTGGACAAGGCCACGGTGGTGGTGCCGGAGGGCGAGGCCAGCATCCAGGGCTTCTTCCCCACGAAGTCACGGCTCTACGTGAGTGAGCAGCTCGGCGGGCCTTCGCAGCTGCGCATGGTGGACCTGAAGGGCAAGGCGCTGGGGACGGTGCCCACCCTGCCCGTGTCCTCCGTGGGCGGGCTCGTGAGCCAGGGCGGTGACGACGTGCTCTTCATCAACACCAGCTTCACCCAGCCGATGGCCTGGTACCGGTACTCGGCGAAGGACAACACGGTGAAGAAGACGGCGCTGGCCCGCACGTCGCCGTTGGACCTGAGCAACGTAGAGGTGGTGCGCGCGTTCGCCACGTCCAAGGACGGCACGAAGGTGCCGGTCAGCATCCTCAAGAAGAAGGGCACCAAGCTCAACGGCAACAACCCGGCCCTGCTGACGGGCTACGGCGGCTTCAACATCTCCATCAGCCCGAACTTCAACGTGCTGGCCGGCTTCTGGCTGGAGCAGGGGGGCGTGTTCGCGGTGGCCAACCTGCGCGGCGGCTCGGAGTTCGGCGAGAAGTGGCACGCCGAGGGCTCGCTCACGAACAAGCAGAACGTCTTCGACGACTTCTACGCCGCCGCGAAGCTGCTGGTGGACCAGAAGTACACGCAGCCGAAGAAGCTGGCCATCCAGGGTGGCAGCAACGGCGGCCTGCTGATGGGCGCGTCCGTCACCCAGCACCCGGAGATGTACGGCGCCGTCGTGGCGCGCGTGGGCATCTACGACATGCTCCGGGTGGAGCTGACGCCCAACGGCCAGTTCAACATCACCGAGTACGGCACCGTGAAGAACCCGGAGCAGTTCAAGGCGCTGCACGCGTACTCGCCGCTCCACAACGTGAAGGACGGCACGGCCTACCCCTCCGTGCTCTTCACGTCCGGCGCGAACGATCCGCGCGTGGATCCGTTCCACTCGCGGAAGATGGTGGCCCGGATGCAGGAGGCCACCAAGGCGAAGAACCCCATCCTGCTGCGCGCCAACGCGGAGACGGGCCACGGCGCCGGCACGCCACTGAACGCGCGCATCGAGGAGGAGGTCGATGTGTACTCATTCGTGTTCAACGCCCTGGGCATGAAGTACCAGCCCCCGGCGAAGAAGGTCGCGGCGCCCAAGCCGCAGTAGCCGCGTGAGGACTGCATCCACCGCCGCCCGGACACTGGCGCGGCGGTGGACGCGGTACGGCGGTGCGACTCAGCAGGTCCAGGTGCAGGCCGTGCCGCCCCACACCTGGTTGCAGCGCCCTTCCGTCTGGGGAAGCGAGTCGCAGAAGGCCTGAGTCGTCCCAGGCAGCGCCTGGCAGCACCCCGTGCACGTCCAGATGCAGGAGGTGCCCTGGTTGACCTCATTACAGCGCCCGGGCGTCTGGGGAATCGAGTCACAGAAGGCCTGGGTCGTCCCCCCCTGCGCCGTACAGCACCCCGTGTTGAGCGCCGCCTCTTCGCTCACGCCGTCGGACGCCGCGCCGTCTTCATCCACCACGCCACAAGCCGTGAGGCCCGCGACGGCCAGCAACACAGCGCCATGGAGCGCGAACCGCTTCAGTGAACCACGCATGCGAAACCACCTTTCCTGAGCAAGCTGCGCTACCAGCCTAACCCGAGGAAAAGCGGAAAAGAACGACGTCCTTTAAAGCCCCCGGACCTCGACCGCGCGAGCTTCGGGCTCGACGAAGCGCAGCAACGCCTCACCTTCCTTCGCCAGGGCCTCGCGGTCCTTCTTCTTCTTGAGCGGCGCGAAGGGCTCGACGACGAGCGCGGCCACCGCGCGCTTGCGCTCCACCGTCCACGTCCCGGCGACGAAGCCGTCCACGAGAAACGTCGCGGGGATGCGCAGGTTCTTGGTGATGAGCTTGGAGCGGTACGCCTCCTCCACCAGCCGGGCCCGGTCATCATGGCCGAGCACCAGGCTGTCGAACTCCGGGAGGAAGCGCGGGGGCGAGGGCGTGTCCTCGTCCGGCCGAGGCGCCTCGGGCAAGTCAAACAGCTCCCGCCCCTTCTCATCCCGGAACGTGCGCAGCGAAGGCCGAAGCGCCTCGAAGGCGGGCTTCAGGCCCTTGAGGCCGGACCACGTCTGGGCATCCGCCACTGACGCCGGACCGAAGGCCGCGAGGTAGCGGCGCACCAGCGTGGGCAGATCCGCCTCGGCTCGTAGGGGCGCCCCCAGCCACGCGTCCGCGACCGCGAAGTCCGTGGTGCCGGGGTAGCCCCACTCCGTCTCCGTGGGGACCTGGATGAGCGGCAGGAACATGCGCACCGCGAAGCCCATGGCGCGCTCGTCGATCTGCGGATGGAGGGCCACCAGGTGGTCGCGGAGCGCCTCGAAGGTGCGCGGGGCTTCCTCGAAGAAGGCGCGCGCCTCCTTCACGAGCGGCGCGACCTCCAGCCCCTTCGCGCGCTCGCGCAGCACTGAGGCCACCGAGGCCTCGAGCAGCGGCGTGAAGCTGGCGCGCAGGTTCCGGTAGTCCTTCGCGCTCGCGAGGTGCAGCGTGCCGCGCATCAACGTGGCCCGGACCACCTCCCTACGATGAAGCAATGCCTGGAGCGCAGCTCGCTCGAAGCCCTCGACACGCGACCACAGGCCGATGAACGGCGGCTTCGCCTGCTGGGCCTGGAGCGCCAGGAGTTGCTCCACCGCGCCGAGCACGGAGGTCTGCTCACGCGTCAGCAACATCTGCCGCGCCAGCGTCGCGCGGTTGAGGGCCCTGAGGGTCAACGAGGTGTCTGGCATGTGGCCTCTCCCGCGTGGCGAGCAATGGAATGTGCCGCCTCACCTCGCGGGTCGCGGAGGTGTAGCACTTCACGAACGCGAGACGAACGCCCCCAGACACCCTGGAGCCGGGCACTTCGGGGTGCCACCATGCGAGGCATGGACGTGACCTCGCTGGACATGATGACGACGCCCGCCGCCCTCGTGGACCTGGACCGCGTGGACGCCAACCTGAAGCGAGTGGCCGCGTACACCCGCCAGCACGGCCTGCGGTGGCGACCGCACACGAAGACGCACAAGACGCCGGAGCTGACCGCGCTTCAGCTCGCCGCCGGAGCCCAGGGCGTCACCGTGGCCACCGTGCGCGAAGCCGAGATCATGGCCGCCGTCTGCGACGACGTGCTCCTCGCCTATCCTCCCGTGGGAGCGGAGCGGCTCGTCCGGCTCATGCGGCTGCCACCTCAGGTCCGGCTCACCGTGGCCCTGGACTCGGGCGAAGCGCTGGAGCTGTTGAGCCGCGAAGCCCGTCGGGCCGGCCGCACCGTGGGCGTGCTGGTGGAGCTGGACCTGGGCATGCGGCGCGTGGGCGTCCAATCCCCCGAGGACGCGGTCGCCCTGGCCCTCGCCGTGACTTACAGCAGTGGCCTGGAGTACCGGGGCATTACCTTCTACGCCGGACACCTGCGCATACCCCAGGCGGAGCTGGGCCCCGCGATGCGCGAGCAAGCCGCGCGGCTCGCCACCTACGTGGAGGCGCTGACTGCCGCGGGGCTGCGGCCCTCTACGGTGAGCGGAGGCTCCACGCCGACGCTGTGGCGGTCGCACGAAGTCACCGGGCTCACGGAGATTCGGCCGGGCATCAACATCTTCAACGACCGCAACTCCGTGTCGATAGGCGCATGCGCGTGGAACGAATGCGCATACTCCGTGCTGGCCACGGTGGTGAGTACCTCGGTGCCGGGGCAAGCCGTCATCGACGCGGGCTCCAAGGCCCTGGCCAAGGAGGATGGCTTCACGGACACGGGCGTGTACGGCGCCCTGCTCGACCTGCCGGACATCCTGGTGCGCGGCCTGTCTGAGGAGCACGGCCTGCTCGACCTCTCCAGCACCGCCTGGCGGCCGCGCGTGGGCGACCGCGTGCGCGTGGTACCCAACCACGCCTGTGCCTCCGTCAACCTGCACGACCGGTTGCACCTGCTGCGCCAGGGCACCTGGGCCGGCACGCACGCCATCACCGCGCGCGGCTGGTGACGCGCGCCGCTCACTCCATGCGCTGGAGCTCCTTCGACAGCAGCGTCTCCAGCTCACGGATGTTGCGGTAGACGATGCAGCGATAGGACGCGACGTCGAAGCGCAGCTCGTTCACGTCACGCACCAGCAACAGCGTGGGCCGCCCGCGCCCCCACGCATAGCCGACCTCCAGGTACACGTTCGGATTGGCCAGGGACAGGTCGGCGATCACCACCTTCGCCGTCTCGATGCGCTCGCGGATGCGCTGGATGATGGGGCCGTCGAACAGCTCCTGGTCCACGCGCTCGCACAGCATGCCCGCGGCCTTCACCGGGCCCTGGATGCCGTAGTGATACGTGTCCTCCAGTTCGGCCGCGAAAGGCATGGCCACGAAGGCGTGAGGCTTTGCCATGGACACAGTGCCCGCCGTCGCCAGGGACGGCGCCTGCGTCACGGCTGACATTCGCCGCACCCGAAAGCCACCCTCCGGCAGCGGCTCCACGCCAGGCGTCGCGCTCAAGCCCCGCGTGAAGGCCTTGGCAAGTCTTTGCGCACGGCGAGCGTCCCGCTCCACCACCGTGAAGCGCGTCAGGGATTGAGGCCCGGCGCCACGTTGGAAGGCTTCAACGAGCCCGCCCACGAAGGCGAGCACGGCCTCGTCTTCATCCAAGCCGTAGTTGGGGCCATGGACGGTGCCCGCGACATGCGCGAGGCCCGAGTGGTGCTCCAGCGCCGCCAGCGCACGCACCGCGAACTGGCGAATCTCGTGGTAGCCGAACTCTCCCAGACGAACAGTGCCCAGGAAGAGCGCCAGTGGCGCCGTCAGGGCCCCCCGCGTCTCCACGAGGCGGCTCGCACCGGGCGCGAGCGTGAGCTGCGCCAAGGGAACCCCCGCCAGCTCCAGGCGCCGCGCTGCTTGACCCGTCGCGCCATAGAGGCTCTGTGCGTATTTGAACAGCACCGCGTCCGCGGTGAACTCGGTCAGGTCTCCTACCTTCAACGCCACGTCGAGGAACTGGGCCATTGAGCCCCACTGTAAAGCCTTGCGCCTGCTGTTCCCAACCCGACGTCCACGTCTGCCCATCAGGGCATGACGCAATGCGCCTCTCTTTTTCTCGGCTATCAAGTACGTCCCGTCTGAAGATCTCCGTTTGTGTTGTGTTAAGGAACCACCCCGACCCTTGGGGGGTCCATCCCGACACGGCCATGACGGCGCGGGGCACGGAGGAGAGTCATATGGAGCGCATTGGAATTGTTGGCGCCGGCACCGCGGGACTTCACCTGGGTCTGAAGCTGCTGTCCCACGGTGTGCCCGTGACGCTCTTCACGGAGCAGGAGCCGAGCAGGCTACGGGGTTCCCGTCTGCTCAACACGGTGGCGCACCATGCCCCCACGCGCATGCGCGAGCGCGCCCTGGGCGTGGACCACTGGAGCGGCCCCAACGCCGACATGTTCTATATCGGCATCCATGTGAACGGCGGCTCTCAGCCGTTCAGCCTCCGGGGCCGCGTGGATTCCCCCTCCATCTTCGTGGATTACCGCCAGTACCAGCCGCGCCTCGCGGACGACTTCGTCGCGCGCGGCGGCAAGCTGGAGGTGCTCCCCGTGGACGTCGACGTGCTGGAGCGCCTGGCGCGACAGCACGCGCTGATGGTGGTCGCCACCGGGCGCAATGGCCTCACGCGCCTGTTCCCCCGCGTGCCCGAGCTGTCGCCACACACGCAGCCGCCGCGCATGCTCTTCGCCGCGCTGCTCAAGGGTGTGCGGATGCAGGAGCCCATCGGGATGAACGCCCACCTGATTCCCGGTCAGGGCGAAATCTTCGAGTCCCAGGTCGTCACCGCGAACGGGCGCGTGCCCAGCGTGCTCATCGAGGCGCTGCCCGGCAGCGAGCTGTCCCGGCTCAGCACGCAGCGCTACGACGAAGACCCGCGCGCCTTCGAGGCGATGCTGATGGGCTTCCTGCGCCGCTTCGCCCCCGCCACCTACGAGCGCGTGGACCCGGCGAGCTTCGGCGTGCTCGGGCCACTCGACTACCTCCAGGGTTCCTTCACGCCGACGGTGCGCCAGGGCTGGGCGCCTCTTCCGGGTGGCCGCTTCGTCCTGGCGGTGGGCGACACGCATGTGACGAACGACCCCGTCGCGGGCCAGGGCGCCAACGCGGGGTCCGCCTCCGCGTTCGCGCTGGCGGAGCACATCGTCACCGCGCTGGCGGAGAACCGGCCCTTCGACGCGGCCTTCTGTCGCGAGGCCGAAGCCGGTTCGTGGGCCGCCACCGCGCCGGCGACGCATTGGACCAACGCGCTGCTGCAGCCGCCGCCTCCGCACGTGATTGAGCTGCTGGCGGCGGGAAGCAAGGACGTCCGGGTCGCGGATGCCATCGCCACCGCCTTCGTGACGCCCGAGCTCATCCTCTCCGCATGTGCCAGCCCGGAGAGCACCGCGGCGTTCATCGCGCGGCACCGTCCCCTCGCCCGCGAGGCCGCGCCGCCGTCCAGCCCCCTGGCGTGGCACCCGCCTCCCGAGGAGCCAAAGGCCCCTGTGTCGCTGACCCGCTGAGCACCGTTGAAGTCGTCGCGACGAGGCGACGCGAGCAGGCCTCCTCGTCGCGCGACTGTGCTCCAACACAGCGGTCTGGCTTGTTGATGCGAGGCGTGCGCGTGATTCAGCCCTGCCCCGCTGGGGACGCGCGGTTATCTTCCGCGCCATGCGATTCGCCATCTTGGGCTCTGGAGGCGTCGGTGGGTTCTTCGGCGCGAAGCTGGTCCGCGCCGGGCATGACGTGACGTTCCTCGCGCGCGGAGCACATCTGCGCGCCATGCGGGAACACGGGCTCACCATCCACGGCGCTGACGGAGCCTTCACCGTCGCCGTCAAGGCCGACGACGACGTCCAGCGCTTCGGTCCCGTGGACGTCGTGGTCCTCGCGGTGAAGAACTATGACGTCGCGTCCGTGCTCCCCGCGGTGAAGACGCTGCTCTCCGCGCGAGGCACACCGGCGCCGGACGAAACGCCGCCCTTCGTGCTCACCTTGCAGAACGGCGTGGACAGCCCATTGGAGGTGGCCGCCGCCGTGGGCGAGGCCGCCGTGCTGGGCGGCACCACGTACATCTCCGCCGCCATCAGCGAGCCGGGCGTCATCACCCAGGCGGGCACGAACCACCGCGTCGTGCTGGGCGAAGTGTTCGGAGACACCTCGCGCGTCTCCGCCCGGGCCCAGGCCCTGAGGGACGCGCTGGCCAGCTCCGGCGTCACCGTGGACGCAGTGCCGGACGCGCGCGGCGCCCTCTGGGACAAGCTCTCCTTCCTGGGCTGCATGTCCGCCTTCAGCACCGCGTCCCGGCTGCCCGTGGGCGCCCTCCGGGACAGTCCGGCCTTCCGCGAGGTGTTCCGGCAGGCCGCCGCCGAGGTGCTCAGCGTCGCCGCCGCGGAGGGCGTCACCACCACCCGCACGCCGGACGCGCTGGTGCGGTACATGGACGAGCTGCCCGCCCACATGCGGCCGTCCATGCTGGGCGACCTGGAGAACGGCAAGCCGCTGGAGGTCGAATACCTCCAGGGCGCGGTCGTGCGCCGGGGCCGCGCGCGGGGCGTCCCCACGCCGGTGATGAGCACCCTCTATGTCCTGCTGATGCCGCACGCCCAGGGGGAACGGAAGGCCTGAGCCACGACGCCCGGCTGGAGGACAGCCAACACCCTCCCCGCCTTCAGGGCCCGCGCAATCGCCGGGCCGGATGGGCATATGAGCGTCATATGACCGAGCCGAAGCCCCGTCCCCCCGAGAACGAGCTGCCCCCCGTTTTGGGCCGCGTGGCCTTTCTCGCCGTCGTGTCCGGCCTGACGCCGCTCATCCCCGTTCCCTTCCTGGATGACTACGCACTCCGGCAGGCCCGCGAGAGCATGGTCCTCACCCTCCTCTCCGAGCACGGCCTCCCCAGGCCGGCCCGGGCGGTGGAGGTCCTCGCCGGCTCCCACCTCGGCCGGACGGCGGGCGGGCGCCTGATGAGATCCCTGAAGGCCCTGGCGCTCTTCCCGGTGCGCAAGGTGTTCCGCAAGCTCTTCTTCGTCTTGTGGGTGAAGGACTGCGTGGACGTGGCGTCGTCAGCGCTGCATCACGGCTACCTGCTCAACCATGCCCTGGAGCGTGGCGACCTGAGGCCCGAGGACCTGGAGGGCCCGCTGCCCGGAAAGCTCCACGACGCCATCGTCGCCGCCTGCTCGGAGCTGGACCCGCGCCCCGTCAACCAGGCTCTGCGCCGGCTCTTCGCGGGCAGCCGCCTGCTCATGGCCGAGGCCACCCGCGCCTTCTTCAGCTCCGGCGCCCCCGGCCCCCGCACGCCCGAGCCGGGCGAGAGCGCCGAGGTGAAGACCTTGACGGAGCGCCTCATCGCCGCGCTCTGGGAGGAGCGCGGCTACTTCGCCTCGCTGCAACAGCACTACGACACGCACCTGAAGGCGCGCCACGCCCCGTAGGGGGCCTGGCGTGTCACGGCACGGTGTCGGTGGTGGTGGCGGCCAGCGGCTCGCGGATGCGCCGCGAGAAGTCCGGGCGCCCGTCCGCCGCCTGCGCGCGCGCGTTGATGTGGTGGCGCTTGCGCACCTGCTCCAGCGGCGCGTCCCGGTCGATGAGCTCCAGCTCATACGCCAGGGCGTCCGAGAACGCCGGCAGCAAGGTGCGGTGGTCGTAGGGCACCTGGCTCTGGCTCACCTTCTCCAGGTGCCGCACCAGGTTGGTGGTGCAGTTGTTGGTGAGCGTGTCGTAGAACTCCGGCTTCTCGTGCAGCGCGTTCATCCGCGCCACCATGTCGAGGAAGAAGCTGACGATGCGCTCCTTCGACGCATCCACCGGGTAGAGGTAGACGTCATCCTTGCGGTGGTTGGAGCGCAGCTGCACCAGGTCTCGCTCATCCCCCACGACGTAGGTGAGCTCGAACTGGCGGAACAGGCCGCCCAGCGCGGAGAACGTCTCCCCCTTCTCGCGGCGGACCTCCACGGAGAAGACGAGGTAGCGCCCATCCGCGAAGCCGAAGCTCACCATGGTGTGGGCCGCGCCCCAGACACCGGAGAAGGGCTCCACGATGAACCACGCCCCCGTGAGCTCACGCGTGTCATACGTGGCCGAGTACCACGACGCATCCCAGTCCGACGGGGTGCGGTAGCGGAAGTCCCGGACGTCATGCAACGTCACCCGGGGGCCCTCCACCACCGCCCGGGCGGAGCGCGCCAGGTCCGGCGCCCAGTCCGCCTGCGTCGCGGGCCGCACCGTCTGGGTCCACCCCCAGATGGACACACACCCGACGCCGATGACGGACACGGCGGCCCACCGTGAATGGCGCCGCCAGGCCACCACCGCGCCCGCCGCGAGCACCGCCGCCCCCAGCGCCCTGAGCCCGTTCGCGCCCTGGGGGCCCGCCCCCGTCAGCGCCAGGGCCAGGGCGGCCCAGGTGACGCCCAGCGCGAACACCAGCGCGGTGATGACACGGAAGACACTTTGCATGGCCGGCGAGTATATGCGGGCTTCAGACGCCGACCGCACCCACGCCTCCCGTGGCTTGACCCTTTTTCCTGGATTGTGGCCAGAATGCGGCCCGTTCCAGGAGAGACATCAATGGCGGATGAGCGAGAGGACACGACCATCTACAAGGTCGTGGTGAACCACGAGGAGCAGTACTCCATCTGGCCGGCCGACCGCGAGAATGCGCTCGGCTGGAAGGACGCAGGCAAGCAGGGACTCAAGGCCGAGTGCCTGGAGTACATCAAGGAGGTCTGGACGGACATGCGTCCGCTGAGCCTCCGCAAGAAGATGGAAGAGCTGAAGTCGTAGTCACGGCACCGCCCGTGCGCACGCCCCTCGCGAACCCTGGCAACGGCGCCAGGGTCCGGGGGGCGTGCTGCATGAGCGGAACCGGCAGCGACGCCTAGAGGTCCGGCGGCGGCCGGACGCCCAGGTGGCACGCCCTCAGCGCCAGCTGCGTGCGGTTCTCCGCGCCCAGCTTCCGGTAGAGCTGCGTGACGTGGGACTTCACGGTGCGCTCGGCGATCTGCAGGTGCGCGGCGATCTTCAGGTTGTCCGCGCCGCCCGCGACATACGCCAGCACCTCGCGCTCCCGCTGCGTGAGCGCCAGCAGCACGCTCGCGGTGGGTGACGTCACCGGTGGATGCTCGAAGTCGTTCCTCAGGAGCTGCACCGGGAACAGCCGCTCGCCTCGGACCAGGGAGTTGATGGCGGACGCCACCGCCGTCGTGCCCAGCCCCGCGCGGAACAGGTAGCCGGAGGCACCCTCGTCGAAGCACTGCGAGATGATTTCCGGGGTGCTCACCGCGGAGAGCAGCAGCATCCTCACCTCCAGCCGGCGCTTGCGCGCCTCCCGCAGGAGGTTGATGCCTTCCGTGACGGAGCAACCCACGGCTGCCTCGCTGTCACCCTCCACGTCCATCACCGCGACCTGCGGCGGGTCTGTCCCCAGGCTGTCGAGGAACAGGCGCACGTCTCTCGTCACCGAGGAGATCTGCACGCCTTCACCACGGAGCCCGTCGGCCAGGCCCTGCCAGGCCGCCCACGGTCCTTCGAGAATTGATACACGAATCGCTGCTTGATTGGTTGCCATGCGAAGGCCCCCCAGCCGTCATGGCGAAAACTGCATGAACAGACAACTGACCACAGCCGGCTCCGGTACCACCTGGGCCAGTGGGTTGCATGACAGGGAAGAACGAGCGTGTCCGCTGAGCCACTCCGGAGTCGACCTACCGATGTACGACTCGACTCCTGACTGTTTTTGACTTTCAGCTACTCCTGACGTCCCTGCGGGCCGCACCTCCTTCGGCCCAGGTTCATGGTCCAACGCGGAAACCCTATCACCGGGGAAGCGCAGACGCGAACCAGCCCTAACGGGAGTGTCCAGTGTGCATGAATCAGAGCCCATTACGGGGGTTTCATCCGTTGGTTCGTCATCGCTGTCCGCCGCCGGACACGCCCTGGCGTCCACAAGTCAATGAAAGCCCCCTCCCGCACCGCGCTGACTGTCGACCGTGACACACGCGCCTGGGACCTGAATATCCCGCAAGTCCAAGCAGAAAAGAGGGTGCGACATAGGCGGCGTGGGAGGAAGGCAGACGTGTATGCTGCCGCTCCCGCATGCGCTCCGCTCTGACTCCCCATCTCGACGTCGCCACCCCCGAGCGCGTCGCGCTCACGCTCCCCGTCGCGGGCATTGGCTACCGGTGCCTCGCGTGGCTGGTGGACGCGAGCCTGCTGTTCTTCTTCTGGCTGGTGGCCTACTTCGTCTTCACGCTGCTGGTGTCGGACGTGCTGGGCGCCTTCCAGGCGCTGTCGGGCGTGGGGCAGACGTTGCTGGTGGTGGGCGTCTTCGCCACGCAGTGGCTGTACTGGACGGTGAGCGAGGTCTTCTTCCACGGCCAGACGCCAGGCAAGCGGGTGCTGGGCATCCGGGTGGTGCGCATGGACGGCTCGCCCGTGGGCGTCTACGAGAGCGCGGTGCGCAACCTCTGCCGCGCGGTGGACTTCCTGCCCATGCTGTACGCCGCCGCCTGCGTCAGCATGCTCCTCACCCGCCAGCACCGGCGCCTGGGAGACCTGCTGGCCGGCACGCTGCTGGTGCGCGAGGAGCGCATCGACCTGGACAAGTACACCGCCGCTCCGGCCACGTCCGAGCGAGCGCCACAGGGCACGGGCGCGAGGCCCCTGTCGCCGGAGGACGTGGAGCTGGTGCTGTCCTTCCTCTCACGCGCGCCCAGGCTGGCGCCGGAGGTGCGGCAGCGGCTGGGCGCGCGGCTGGTGGAGCGCGTGGGGCCCGAGGACGCGGAGGCGCGCGCGGCGGTGCTGGCGTCCGCGGAGCGCACCGAGGCCTTCCTGCGGGACCGCGTCCAGGGGGAGCGCTGACATGGCCACGCCCCTGCCCGCCTACGTGGCCCAACGCCGCGCGGACTGGGATGCGCTCCAGGCCCTGCTGGCGAAGCAGCGCTCCGGCGCGCTGAAGCTGGGCGAGCTGCGCACGCTGGACACGCTGTACCGCCGCGCGTCCGCCGATCTTGCGCACGCGCAGACGTTCTACGCCGACACGGATGTCCACCGCTTCCTCAACCAGCTGTGTGGCCAGGCCTACGCGTCCATCTACCAGCCGCCGCGTGAGCGCTGGCCCGCGGTGCGGGACTTCTTCCGCCGCGAGTTCCCCGCCACCTTGCGCCGCGAGCGCGGCTTCGTGGGCGCCAGCGCCGTGGTGTTCCTCCTGGGCATCCTGCTGGGCGCCCTGGTGGTGCTGTGGGAGCCCCGGGGCGCCGAGCTGCTGGTGCCCTCCGGCGTGCGCCACTACGTGGCCCAGGGCCGCATGTGGACGGATGACATCCTGTCGGTGGCGCCGCCCAACTCGGTGGCGTCCGGCATCGCCACCAACAACCTCACCGTCACCATTGTCACCTTCGCCCTGGGCCTCACCGGCGGCCTGGGCACGCTGTTCCTGCTGGTGAACAACGGGGTGCATATCGGCGCCATCAGCGCGCTGTGCGCCCGCGAGGGCATGCTGGGAGGCCTGCTGGACTTCATCGCCGCGCACGGCCCGGTGGAGCTGTCCATCCTGGTCATCGCCGGCGGGGCGGGGCTGATGGTGGGCCAGGCGCTCATCGACCCGGGGGAGCTGCCCCGGGGACAGGCGCTGGCGGCGCGCGGGCGGGAAGCGGTGAAGCTGGTGCTGGGCTGCGCGCCCTTCCTCGCCCTCATCGGCGTGGTGGAGGGCTACGTCTCCCCAGGGGACTTGTTCCCCACCTGGCTGAAGGCGGGGCTGGGCCTGCTCCTGGGGGCGCTCTTCTGGGCCTACCTGCTGCGCGCGGGGAGGACCGTCGCCGAGGCCACGGGCGCGCCGGCCGACAGCGCCTCCTGACGCTTGCGCTGGCGGTGACGGAGGATGCGCTCATAGGCCGCGTTCAGCTCGCGCATCTTCTCCGCGGAGCCGCCGCGGTCCGGGTGCTGCTCCATGGCCAGCGCGTGGTAGCGCGCGCGGACCGTGTCGGCCGAGTCCAGCGGCGACACACCCAGCAGCCGGTAGGGGTCCTGCTCTTCCAGCGCGGACAGCCACTTGTCCAGCCGGTCCTTGACCTCGATGAACTGCTCGTCCTGGGCGCCGGTGTCCTTCACCGGGTGCGTGCGCACCTTCGCGTCCGCCCGGAAGACGTCGGAGTACACGCTGGACACCCAGCGGTGGCACCCGGAGCACCGGAAGTAGCGGACCCGGGTCCCCGGTTGCTGGGTCATCCGGATGCCGCAGTGGGTGCACTCCACATCGACGTTTTCCAGTGTCTGCCAGTTCGCTGCCGCCGCGTTCATCGAACCTTGCTCCCGTTTGCAACACGCATGTAGCAGCGGGGAAGCTCCCACGATGGGAGATCGCGTCAAGAAAATCGCTCCGCCTCGGGTTAGAAGGGCCTCCATGCGTCCCCTGCTTCTCGCTGGCCTGCTCCTCGCAGCCACCGCCCGCGCCCAGGCCCCGGTGGCCCTTTCGGGTCCGGCGCCCACGCCCCCTGCGGAGGCCGCCCCGGCGCCCGCGACGGACGACGCCGCGCTCCTGCGGGGCCTCCTGGGGGCGGTGCGGCCGGCGCCGGCGGAGATTCGCGCCATCGCCATTGAAGACCTGGCGCTGCTGGGGGACGCCCGCGCCCTGGATGCGCTGGCCACGCTCCTGTGGGACCCCAACCCTCGCATCCAACAGGCGGCGCTGCGGGCCGTCACGCTGTTCCAGCACCCCCGGGCGGAGGAGCTCCTCGCCAACGTGGTGCGCCACCCCCGGCTGCCGGACGCGCTGAAAATCCAGGCGCTCAACGGGCTCGTCTTCCAGCGCACGCCCACCGCGCGCCGGGCCGTCCAGGACGCCGCCGTGGACTCGCGGCTCACCGCGGGGGTGCAGAGCGCCGCGCGCGCCGTCGTGTCTCAGTGGGACGCGCCGCGCCGCTGACGCCCGCCCGCCGGGCAGCCATGCGGGCACCACCCGCCAGCGCCGGCGCCCAGGTCAAGGGCTGATTCCTGGAGATGTGACGCCCCTGGGCTACACTGCGGCGTCATGAAAATCACTCCGCTCGACATCCGGCAGAAGCGGTTCGAAACGGCCCTGCGCGGCTTCTCTCGCCGTGAGGTGGAGGCCTACCTCGAGCTCATCGCCGGTGAATTCGAGGAGGTGGTGAAGGAGAACATCGCGCTCAAGGAGGAAGTGAAGCGCACCCAGTTCAAGGTGGAGCAACACCAGGAACGGGAGCGCACCCTCCAGGAGACCATGGTCACCGCCCAGCGCATCAGCGAGGACCTGAAGGACGCCGCGAAGAAGGAAGCGGAAATCATCATCGCGGACGCCGAGCACCAGGCGGAGAAGATTGTCCACGGCGCCCACCAGCGGCTGGTGCAGGTGGTGGAGGACATCAACGAGCTGAAGCGCCAGCGCACCCAGTTCGAGTCGCAGGTCCGCTCCGTGTTGGAGGCCCACCAGAAGCTGCTGGAGACCTTCAAGAGCCCCACGTTCGCGGACCGCGACTACGCGCGCGTCGAGGACAACGTGGCCTACCTGTCCCAGAAGAAGGCCAACGGCGACTCCTGACGCGCCGCGCCGCGCGGTGAGGTTGCGGCAACCTGGGGCGAGGCTGTTATGTCAGTGGGAACGTGAGGCCGCCGCACATGCGCCACCTGCCTGTCCTGCTCCTGCTGCTCGCCGCCTCCGGGGCCTGGGCCCAGGAGCCGGGCGGCCCTCATGGCACCCACGCCCATGACGTGGTGAATGACGCCGCGCTGGTGCCCCGGACGCGTCCGCCCCAGGTCAGCGGGGAGGTGACGACGGAGCGCTTCCGCATCCTCCACACCGCCGCCGCCACCGCGGCCGCGCACGAGCTGTCCCGGCAGATTGAAGGCGTGCGGGACAGGTTCGGCACCATCCTCGGCAAGGACTGGCCGGGCGTCACCGAGGTTCGCCTGGGCGTGGGCCGCGCGGAGTTCGAGGCCCTGGCGCTGCCCGGCGGCAAGCCCCCGGGCTGGGCCGTGGCGCTGGCCTACCCCGCCCACCAGATCATCCTGCTGGACGCGCGCAGCCTCCACGAGCCGGAGGGCCAGCAGACGCTCCGGCACGAGCTGGCCCACGTGGCCCTGGGACAGCTGGCCCCGTCGTGGCCCCGCTGGTTCCAGGAAGGCGTTGCGCAGTACGTCACCGGGGAGCGCTACTCCCTGACGCACTACTCCGCCCTCTTCCGGGCCGTCACCCAGGAGCGCGTCTTCCACTTCGAGCACCTCGACAGGGCCTGGCCGGACGTGCCGTCGGACGTGGAGATCGCCTACGCGCAGAGCGCCGCCTTCGTCGCGCACCTGTCGGCGAAGTTCGGCCCCCAGGCCATGGCCGCGCTGGTGGACGGCGTGGCGCGCGGCGAGCCCTTCGAGACGGCCTTCGGCAAGGCCTTCCGCACCTCCCTGCTGGTGGAGGAGACGGACTGGCGTGAAGGCCTGGCCGCGCGCTACGGCTGGCTCCCGCTCACCACCAGCTCCGCGCTCGTCTGGCTGGGCGCGTCCTTCCTCTGCGTGGCCGCCTACGCCCGCCGCCGCCAGCAGCGGGCCGCGAAGCTGGCGGAGATGGCCGCCCAGGATGCCGCGGAGGACGCCGCGCTGCGCCTGCTGGCCGCCCAGGCCGCGCAGGCCCAGGCCCAGGGCACCGCCGTGAGCGCCGGGGACTCCACCTGGCCGGACTGGCCCGCGGGCTCGCAGGGCACGGATGCCCACCTGGAGGCCCAGGACGGCGAGGCGCCCGCGGACCGCGCCGTCAGCGACCTTCCGGGTGAGCTGGACGACGAGGACGACCCCCATGGCCGGCCGCCGAAGCCCACCCTCCACTGAGCGCCGCCCTTTCCGTCCTGCCAGGGCTACAGGGCGGGGGCTGTAGTTTCTACAGGCGCCCTGCTCCGCTGCCTCCCCATCCCTTCAAGGCAAATGGCTGATTTCACTGGGAAGACGTATCCCAGGGGCGTTGGCCGACGGATTGCTTTGGCCTCCGTACGCGATGCGGAAGGCACTGGACATGAGCGAGCGTGGACGTAAGGCAGCCGTGCTGGCGCGGTTCTTCCGTCAGCAGCCGGATCGAATCTCCGCGCTGTGGCGGCGGATGGTGCTGGCGGCGCCCGATTCGGACGCGTCGCAGGGCGCGCCCACCCAGTTGGACAACCTGGTGGAGCCCTTCATCCGCGAGCTGGGCCGGACGCTGGCGGGCGAGGAGTCCAGCCCCTGGAGCCGCACGCGCGCGGTGCTGCGCTTGTCGGCGCACCGGGGCGCCCGCTCGCTCTATGACGAATTCGCGGCGCTGCGGCGCTGCCTGGTGGATGCCTCCGAGGTGCTCGGTGGCGGGGATTGGGAGCGCGAGCGCATCAACCGCGCCGTGGACGAAGCCGTGGACTCCGCGGTGGCGCTCCTCCAACGGATGAAGGACCCGCGAGCCGATGGCCCGCGGGTGCCCTTCGGTGGGCTGGTCGTCGAGTACTTCGAGCGTCCTTCCCGGACGCGGCGCGTGTCCCCGGACACGGGAGATGGACGTACGGCGATGCACTGAGGGCGTGTAGGGGTTGGCCGGCCCGTTCGACTTGACGTGCCCGGAAGACGGGCGCGTCCGAGACCGGCGGGAGGGAGTGTGCCTGGGTGGGGGCCCATGGCGCGCTTTGTGGGAAGGCGTGCTCCCGCTGGGGAGTGGTGAGCGCGCACCGCGAGCCGCTGGCAAGACGCGTGGATGGGGGTCCACGCGACTCGCCGGTCGGACGGGTCGGCGCATTTGTCGCAGGGAGTGCAGCAGCGGCTGTGGGGGCCGTGGGTGGAGCATGCGGGAGGGGCGCCTACGGGGGTGGGCGCTCCCCCCGTGTTTTTTCCACGCCGCCCCGCCCGCGCCTCAGTGCGCGTCCGCCCAGCTGCGCCCCGCGCCCACGTCCACCTTGAGCGGCACCTTCAGCTCGGCCACCGAGGACATGGCCTTCACCGCCAGCGCCTTCACCTGCTCCACCTCCGCGTCGGGCGCCTCGAAGAGGAGCTCGTCATGGACCTGCAGCAGCATCCGCGTGCGCAGCTTCTGGGCCGTCAGCGCCGCGTCCACCGCCAGCATGGCCTTCTTGATGAGGTCCGCGGCGGTGCCCTGGATGGGCATGTTGATGGCGGCGCGCTCGGCGGCCTGCGCCACGCCGCGATTCTTCGAGTTCAGGTCCGCCATGTAGCGGCGGCGGCCGTAGAGCGTCTCCACGTAGCCCGTCTTGCGCGCGCGCTCCACCGTCTCTTCCAGGTAGCGCTTGATGCCCGCGTAGCGCGTGAAATAGCGCTCGATGATGTCGCGGGCCACGTCCTGGGCGATGCCGAGCCGCGCGGCCAGGCCGTGCGGTGACAGGCCGTAGGCGATGCCGAAGTTCACCATCTTCGCGACGCGCCGCTGCTCGCGGTCCACCTGCTCCCTGGCCACGCCGAACACCTCGGCCGCGGTGCGGGTGTGGATGTCCTCGTCATGGAGGAAGGCCTCGATGAGCACCGCGTCTTGCGCGATGTGCGCCAGCAGCCGCAGCTCCACCTGGCTGTAGTCCGCGCTCACCAGTTGGTGTCCCTCCGCGGCCACGAAGGCGCGGCGAATCTCCCGGCCCAGCTCGGTGCGCACGGGGATGTTCTGGAGGTTCGGGTCGGTGGAGGACAGGCGCCCGGTGGCGGTGGCCGCCTGGTGGTAGGTGGTGTGGATGCGCCCGTCCGCCGCCACCAGCGTGGGCAGCGTGTCCAGGTAGGTGCTCTTCAGCTTGGACAGGCCGCGGTACTCGATGATGGCGCCCGGCAGCGGGTGCTCCTCGGACAGCTTCTCCAGCACCTCCTGGTCCGCGGAGGGGCCCGTCTTGCCCTTCTTGATGATGGGCAGCTTCAGCTCGTTGAAGAGCACGTCGACCAGCTGCGGGTTGGAGCCGATGTTGAACTCGCGGCCCGCGTGTCGGTAGACCTCCTTCACCTGCGCCTCGACGGCGGCGTCCACCTTCACGGAGGTGCGCGACAGCTCGGCGGTGTCCAGCAGCACGCCCCGGCGCTCCATCTGCGCGAGCAGCGGCAACAGCGGCAGCTCCATGTCCCGGGCCAGCTCCGCCAGCTTCGCCGCCTCCAGCTCCTTCCACAGCTCGGGGGCCAGCCGGCGCGCGGCCTCGGCGCGGATGGCGAAGCCGGTGGCCACCTCCTCCACCGTGTGGTCCGCCAGCGCGCGGTCCTTCTTCCCGCGCTTGCCCTCCGCGGCGGGCGGCAGGGGCGGAAGCTCCGTGTTCAGCCGCTCGCGCGACAGGTCCACCAGCGCGTGCTCGCGACGGGACGGGTTGAGCAGGTAGCTGAGCAGCTCCACGTCGTCGTGCGCGCCGTGCAGGGTGATGCCGTCGTTGGCCAGCGTCAGGCTGAGCGCCTTGAGGTCGTGCCCGCCCTTCTTCACCGCCGCGTCCTCCAGCACCTCGCGGAAGGCCGCGGTGAAGGCCTCCGGGCGCACCTGGGTGACGCCGAGCTGCGCGTGCCGCAGCGGCACATACGCCGTCTGTCCGTCCGGCAGCGCCACGCCCAGGCCCACCAGCTTCGCGGCGAAGGGCGAGCCCTCATAGGCGGGAATCAGGGTGACGGCGCCCGCTTCACGCACGGCGCCGGCAAGCCAGGTGAGCGCCGCGTCCTCGCCCACCAGCCGCGGCGTCACCGTCAGCGGCGCGGGCTTCTCCTTCACGTCCTCGGGCGCCCCGGAGACACCGTCCTGCTGGGGCAGCTCCTTGAGGAGGGCGAAGAACTCCAGCTCGGTGAACAGCTCGCGCGAGCGCTGCGCGTCCACCGGCCGGCGGGCCAGGTCCGCCATGCGCACGTCCAGCGCCAGGTCCGTCTTGAAGGTGACGAGCACCTTGGCGCGCAGGAGGCTCTCGCGGTGCGAGGCGATATTCTCGCGAATCTTCGGCTTCTTCACCTCATCCAGGCGCGAGAGCAGCGTCTCCACGTCACCGAACTGCTGGATGAGCTCGGTGGCCGTCTTCGGGCCGATGCCCGGCACCTTGGGGACGTTGTCCACCGCGTCGCCGATGAGGGCCAGGTAGTCCCGCATCTGCCCCGGGTCGATGCCCAGCCGCGCCTTCACGTCCGCGGGCAGCGTGTGCACGTCCTTCATCGGGTCGTACAGGCGCACGTCGTCGTCGACAATCTGCACGAAGTCCTTGTCGCCGGTGACGACCTGGACGCAGAAGCCCTCCTCCTTCGCCTTCACGGCCAGGGTGCCGATGACGTCGTCGGCCTCCCAGCCGGCCACCTCCAGCACGGGCACGTTGATGGCTTCCACCACGCGGCGGATGAGGGCGAACTGGGGAACGAGGTCCTCCGGGGGCCCCTCGCGGTTCGCCTTGTAGGAGGGATCAATCTTCTGGCGCTCGGTGCGGCTCTCCTTGTCGAAGGCGAGCGCCACGTGCGTGGGCTTCAGCTCGCGCAGGGCCTTGAGCACCATGCGCGTGAAGCCCAGCACCGCGTTGGTCTGCACGCCCTTGCTCGTCGTGAGCGGGGGGATGGCGTGGTAGGCGCGGAAGATGAAGCCGGACGCGTCGATGAGGACCAGGGTGGGCGCGGGGCGCGAAGGGCTGGTGTCGGCCATGCCCCCGTGCCTAGCGCGCCCGCCCGGCCCTGTCCACGGCGCGTGCTACTTGCAGCCCAGCTCCGCCTGCTTCGCGATGACCATCTCCTCCACGCCGTCGCCCTTGACGGCGTAGTCCAGCGCCACCGCCATGTCGCCGCAGCCCTCCGCGGCACGGAAGGCCTCCAGGGCCCGCGAGGAGCAGAAGGCCGCGGCCTTGTTCAGGTTCGGATTGCCCGCGTAGAAGCTGAAGCCCAGCTTCCACACGCGGCAGGCGCGGCGGCGGTCCTCGCGGTCGGCCCATTGCTTGCCGCGCAGGTACGACTTCTCCGCGATGTCCTGGAGGATGTTGCGCCGGTAGAAGGACGGCTTGGACTCGGCCAGCTCCATCATCACCGCCTTGTCCATGGCCAGCGCCTCGCGGAAGGGCTCCGCGGCCTTCTCCGGATCCTCGGCGGCCAGGTAGCTCTGGCCCGCCTTGAAGAGCTGATCCACGGTGGACATGACCTTCATCAGCTCGTCCGCCTCGGCGTGGTACTGCGCGGACTCGTAGTTGGCGCGCAGCTTCTGCATGGTGGCCAGCGCCTCGCTGCCACGGCCCCCCCAGTAGTCCAGGAGCGCGGCCTGCATCAGCTTGTTGGGGAAGCGCTTCTTCGCCGCCTCCATGACGAAGGTGCGCGGGTCCACGACCCGCTCGTCTCCGGCCAGCACCTCCGCCACCGGGCACTCCCAGGGCGCCGCGTTGGCATCCATCTTCTGGCGCGCGATGAGGAACTTCACGAACAGGGGATCCTTGGGCCGCCACTCGTCGCGGCGCAGCCGGCCCAGCAGCTTCAGCGTGAAGCCCAGCGGCGGCTGCAGATCCTCGCGCGTCTTCGACTGGCACCACACCGACATGTACACCTCACACCGAGACACGGCGGCGCTCCACTGCGAGTTGCCCAGGTACCGCTTGCAGTCATCCAGCGCGCGCTTCGTCACCGACTCGGCGGCCTCGCGGGCCTTGGAGCGGGCGCGGCGGAAGTACTCGCTCTCCTTCTGAATCTTCCGGAACGACTCCAGGGCCTCTTCCGGCTTGAGGCGCTGCAAGAGCCGCTCGCCCTGCGAGTAGTGCTCGAAGGCTTCCTGCTCCAGCTTGATGCGCCGGATGAGCGTGTTCGCTTCCGCGTGGATGGGGTCCAGGTCCAGCGCCTGGGTGCAGATCTCGTTGGCCTTCTCCCAGTTCGGGGCGCCCAGCTCGCTGGACGCGTAGGAGCGGCACTCGCTCAGCAGCTCCTGGATCTTCTGCGTCGGATCCATCTGCGCGCCCGCGCCCGGCCCCTGAACATCCACAGGCGTGGGGTTCAGGATGGACGACACCATGCCCACCATCAGCAGCACGCCCACCAACCCCGCCGCCACCATGATGAGCTTCTTGCGTCTGGCGGCGGGATCCTCGTCCGCGCCCCCTCGCGCCGCGCCCGCCGCGCCCCGGCGCACGGGCACCGCGGACGGTTCGGGCTCAAAGGACATCTCCACCACGCCGAACTGGAGCTGATCCCCCGGCTCGAGCGGCACCGGCGTCTGGTCCAACGGCTCGCCGTTGAGCAGCGTCCCGTTGGCGCTGCCCAGGTCCCGCACCGTCACGCCCGCGCTGGTCGCTTCCAGCTCCGCGTGGCGGCGGCTCACCGAGTCGTCATCCAGCATGATGCCGGCGGGCGGCTGCCGCCCCACGAGCACCTTGCCCTTGAGCGGATACGTCTGGCCGGCCCACGGACCGACCATGCCGCGAAGCACCGGGCCCCCCGCCGGCGGCGGCCGTGCGCCGCCACCCGGGGCGGGACGAGCCGGCCGCGCGGGCCGCTTCGCCAGCGCGGCGCCGGGCGCGCCCTTCGCCGCGCCCGGGCCCTTCTTGATGCTGGGCATGGCCCGGGTGGCGCGTGCACCGCCGCCCTCGCCGCCCACCGGCATGGCCTCATCGCCTCCCGCCGCGGGCTTCGCCGCGCGGCGGGCACCCGAGCCCCGCGCGGCGGCCGCCTTGAGCCGCAGCACGTAGTCCCCGAGGAGGACCTCCGACTGCGGCGTCAGGGCCGTGGGCGCCATGATGCGTTGGCCGTCCACGAACGTGCCGTTGGCGCTGCCCACGTCCTCGATGAAGACGGTGCCGCCTTCGTCGAAGACGCGCGCATGCGTCCGCGACACGCCCCCTTCGGTGATGAGGATGTCACTGCCCTGCTGGCGGCCAATCTTCAGCTCGCCCGCGATGGCGAATTCGTTCTCAGTGCCGTCAGGGTGACGGACGACCAGGGTGGCCATGGGCGCGTCAGTCCTCGCGGAAGATGCTCATGTTGACGGGGATGCCCTTACGCTGCAGCTCGTCGTAGAACTTCGGCACGAAGCCCGAAGCGACGTAGCGGCCACGGACCTTGTGGTCCTCCGTGAAGCCATCCTGCTTGAAATAGAAGATGTCCTGGAGGGTCACGATGTCGACCTCCATGCCGGACACTTCGGTGATGTAGCAGATCTTCCGCGTCCCGTCGGAGAAGCGCGTCTGCTGCACGATCATGTGCACCGCGCTGGCGATCTGCTCACGGATGGCCTTCACCGGCAGGTCCATGCCGGACATGAGCACCATCGTCTCCAAGCGGGCGATGGCGTCACGCGGCGTGTTCGCATGGAGCGTGGTGAGCGAACCGTCGTGGCCGGTGTTCATGGCCTGGAGCATGTCCAGCGTCTCACCGGAGCGGCACTCGCCCACGACGATGCGGTCGGGCCGCATGCGCAGGCAATTCTTCACCAGCTCGCGGATGGTGATGGCGCCCTTGCCTTCCAGGTTGGGCGGCCGGCTCTCCAGCTGCACCCAGTGGTCCTGCGGCAGCTGCAGCTCGGCGGCGTCCTCCACGGTGACGATGCGCTCCTCCTCCGGGATGAAGGAGCTGATGATGTTCAGCGTCGTCGTCTTCCCGGAGCCGGTGCCGCCGGAGATGACGATGTTGCGCCGGGCCTTCACGCACATCTCCAGGAACTCGGCCATCTGCGCCGTGACAGTCTTGTACTTGATGAGGTCCGAGATCTTCAGCGAGTCCTTCTTGAACTTGCGGATGGTGATGCAGGGCCCCTTCAGCGCCAGCGGCGGGATGATGGCGTTGACGCGGCTGCCGTCCTTGAGGCGCGCGTCCACCAGCGGGCTGGACTCGTCGATGCGGCGGCCGATGGGCGCCACGATGCGCTCGATGACGCCGAGCACCGCCTGGTTGGAGGAGAACGTCTTCTCCGACAGGGTCAGCTTGCCCTTGCGCTCGATGTAGATCTGGTTCGCGTGGTTCACCATGATCTCACTGATGTCATCCGACGCGAGGAACGCCTCGAGGGGCCCGAGCCCCAGCGCCTCGTTGATGACGTCGGTGAGCAGCTCCTCGCGGTCCACGTCCTCCGGGAGCTCTCCGTCCGCTTCCATCTGGTCGATGATGTCGCGGATGGCCTTCTCGGTGCGGCGCCACAGCTCGTCGTCGCCGAGCCGGTCCATGTCCATGCGGCGCAGGTCGAGGTACTCGATGAGCCGGTCGTGGATCTCCTTCTGGAGCCGGGTGTAGCGCTCCTGGCGCGGGTCCACCTTGCGCTTGTTCTTCGCCAGGGCGGACGCCAGCGACGCCGGCATTCCCTTGGGCGCGGGCGCGGGAGGCGGTTCTTCTTCCTCCTCATAGGGCTCTTCTTCGTCGTAAGCCCCTTCCTCGTCCTCGTAGGGCTCCTCGCCCTGCTCGTCGTAGTACTCCTCTTCGGGCTGCCCTGCCCGGGTCATCACCGGGCCCTCGTCCGCGAGCGCCTCGACGTTGAGGATGTAGTCGCCGATGTAGACCTGGTCGGTCGGCTTGAGAACCTGGGGCGCGGCAATCTTCTTGCCGTTCACGAACGTGCCATTCGTGGACTTCATGTCCACGATGATGAACTTCCCGTCCTTGGCAACGATTCGCGAGTGGTACTTGGAGACGTTGCCCTTCGCGAGGATGATGTCATTGCCCGGCAGACGGCCGATGGTGACTTCATTCTTGTGATACTCGCGCTGCTCGGTCCCGCCGCCCTTTTCCGCGAGGGTGATGAGAAACATGGGGACGGATGCTAGCAAGCCCCCCCTCGTCCTCAAAGCGTGAGAACCGGGTTGCATGCTTGCCCGCAAGGCGACGGGCCGGCAACCGCCCCTGGAAGGGAAGAAGCCGACCCGTGCCGTGGGCCCCAAAGGCCCGTCTCAGGCGGCGCCCGGGGCGCCCACCTCAGTCGAAGATGTTGAAGTTCACCTCGGACCGGGCCTGCTTGTAGCGGCTCTTCACGTCCTCGATGATGGTCCGGACCTTGTCGGAGTCCGGGTTGACGATGCGCGGGGTGACGAAGATGACCAGCTCGCGCTTGGTGGAGTCGAAACCGCGGCTCTTGAAGAGCTCACCGATAATCGGGATGTGACCCAGGCCGGGGAGCTTCGACACGGACTTCTGCTCGTCGTGGCTGAACACGCCGGACAGGACGATGGTCTCCCCGTGGCGCACGGTGACGTTCGTCTTCACCTTGCGGGTCCGGAAGCCGGGGATGGAGGCCGAACCACCGAAGGACACCGCCACGGAGGTGTCGATTTCGGAGGCCTCCGCTTCAATCTCCGTCTGGATGTTGCCGTTGCGGTCCGCGGTGGGGCGCAGGTTCAGGATGACGCCGTACTTCTTGAACTCCACCGTGAACTGGTTGTTCGTGATGAGCGGGATGGGGACCTCGCCGCCGGCGAGGAACTCCGCCTTCTCACCGCTGGCGCACACCAGCTTGGGCTGCGCGAGCAGGCGGCCGTAACCGTCGTTGCCCTGGAAGCCGAAGGAGAAGTCCGCGCCCGCGTTGAGCGCGAGCGTCGAAACGCCCGAGCCGAAGGTGCCCGGGAAGAGCTCCTGGGAGATGTTGGCGATGGCCGTCGCCGTACCGGTGATGTCGGTCGGGTAGCGGATGCCGTACCGGTCGCGGCTGTTGCGGCGGATCTCGACGAACTGGACCTCGGAGAGGATCATCCGCTTGATGCCGACGACGAGGAGGTTCTCCACCTTCTCACCGATGGCCTTGGTGATGAGCTCCGCCTTCTGGAGGTCCTGCTGACTCTCCACCGAGCCCTCCAGGAAGATGGTGGCGCCCACCACGTTGGCCTGGACGTTCTTCAGGCCCGCCTTCTGGAAGGCCGCGTTGAGGTTCTGGGCCACCAGCTTCTTGGCGTTGGGGGCGATCTTCACGAACGACTTCACGTTCGGGTAGAGGCCCACCACCTGCTCGATGCGGTCGGCGTCCTGCGTGGTGTAGGCCTGACCGTCCAGGTAGATGCGATCACCCACCATGCGGACGGAGACGCCTTCAATCTCCCCCAGCAGGCGCCGGATCTCGGAGATGACCTCGTTGGGGTCCTGCTTGCGCACCGCCACCAGGTAGCTCACGCGCTGGCCCGAGGACTTCCAGACGAGCAGCGTCGTCTTGCCTTCAGCCTGACCGGTGATGAGCAGCTGGCCGGAGCCGAGCGTCTTCACCTCGGCGACGCTCGGATCACCGAGCGCCACGCGGCTGAGGCCCGGAATGGTGATCACCTTCTGGGAACCCACGCCGAGGCTGACGGTGGTGCCATCCTGCGCCAGGGCGCTGCCGCCCGCCACCAGTGCGATGAGGGCGCCTAGCGCCGCGGCATGCGTGATGCGTGTGAACATCGTCCGTGTCCCCTCTTCTCTTCCAGAAGTCCGAGCTAACCCAACGTTCCGTGCTGCCACCACAGCGCCCAAACGGTGCCGAGCGCGATGGCTACTCCATAGGGGATGTGGCGCTGGGGCGCCGGCTGCGCGTCCGCGCTGGCCAAACGCACCCGCACCGCCCACCGGCGCACCACTGCCGCCAGCGTGTCCCAAACCGCGCCTTGCCAGAGCAGTGTCACCACCGCCTGAAGCGCTCCCACCAGTGAGATGAAGGCCGCGGCCGCGAGCACCGCCGGGAAGCCCAGCACGGCTCCGACCCCTCCCATCAACTTCACGTCGCCCCACCCCATCCGCCCACGAA